>NZ_JASGBV010000048.1:0-132495 GCF_030053245.1 Stenotrophomonas sp. RS-48 | reverse complement strand
TGCGCCGCGGCGCAGCCGGTGCAGCGGCCACCCGGGCAGGAGGCGCGGGCGGCATCGCGGGGGGCGGCGCAGGCGCCGCGAGGTCGACGGTTGCCAGTGCTTCGGCCTGCTGCGGCGCGATGGCAGGGGTCGCTGCCGGGCTGCCTCCCAGCATCTGGCCGGTCAGCGGCGCCTGTGGCGCCTGTGCGTGGGCTCCCGTGGCAAGCAGGCAGCAGGTGACCGCAGGCAGCAGGCGTCGGATCAGGGTCATCGCGGTCATGGCGTGTTCTCGGTCGGGTGGTCGGACGTGCCGAAGCGCTCCAGCATCGACGGCGGCAGACGGGAGGGATCGCGATCGCGGGCGTCACGGCGTGTTTCGGCCGCCAGCCGGCTGCCGGCCGGGGCCGGGGCGGGGGCGCGGGATGGCACAGTGGCGATCCGTGCCGTGCTGCTGGCCGCCGATGCCTGGGCTTGGCGCTGCTGCAGCCGGCTGCGGATCTGCTGGGCCTGCTGCTGGATGCTGCGCCGGGTGTCTTCGTTGAGGTTGGCCTGCGCAGCCAGGCGTTCGGCCGTGGCGTTGTCGCCGCGCAGGACCGCCCACAGCGCCAGGTTGGCGGTCGCCTTGGCGTTGCCCGGTGATAGTTCCAGTGCTTTGGCCAGCGGCTCGCGGGCCTGATCGAAGCGGCCGGCACGCAGACGCGCATACCCCAGGTCACCCAGGTAATCGGTATTCAACGGCTGCAGCTGGGTGGCGCGGGCCAGCGACAGTTCGCTGCCGGCCTCGTCATCGCGATGCGCGGCGATCAGGCCCAGGCCATGTGCCGCGGCGGCGGCCTGCGGCCCGCTGCTGAGTTCGCGGTACAGCGCGGCCGCGGCGTCGGTCTGGCCGGTCTCGCGCAGTGCATTGGCCTGCAGCAGGCGCAGCGCCGGAGGATCGCCGTAGCGCTGGCGGAATGCATCCACATGCGCCAGCGAGGCGTACCAGGCCCCTTGCAGCTGCATGCGCTCGATCAGCTCAAGGTAGGCATTGCGGCTGTCCTGCGGCGCGGGCCCGGGCTCGGCCAGGGTGGGCGCGCGCAGGTACTTCGGGGTGGACGAGGCGCATCCCGCGACGGCAGCGGCAAGAGCAAACAACAGACAGGCGTGGCGCAGAGCAGGCATGACGGTCATCCCATGTTCGACAGGGTTTTGGCCAGCGCGACCAGCGCAGGCCCGGCCAGCACCAGCATCAGTGCAGGCAGCAGGGTCAGCATCATCACCACGGTCATCTTCACCGAGAGCTTGCCGACCTTCTCTTTCAGAGCATTGCGGCGCTGTTCGCGCAGCCGGATGCTGAACTGGCGCAGCGGCTCCTGCACCGCGCCGCCGTGGGCGTGCACCTGCAGGATCAACTGCACCAGGCTGGACAGGTCGTCATCGCCGTAGACATCGCTGAGCCGGCGCAGCGACTGGGCGCGAGTGCGTCCATGGGTGTAGGCGACGTTCGCCTCCTGGATCTCGCCACCGAGCACCGGCAGTGCGTCGCGCAGCTTGTCGCCCAGGGTCTGCAGGCTCTGATCCATGCTGAAGCCAACCCCCTGCAGCAGGCGCAGCAGGTCGATCAACAGCGGCAACTCGTTGTTGACGGCGCGCCGCCGCCGCTTGACCCACGCGGCCAGCACGAACTTGGGCAGCAGCAGGCCGGCGGCGAGCGCGCCGACGATCACCATGATCCGGGCCAGGCCGGTGGCATCGCTCACGGCCAGGGTCAGCGCCAGCACCAGTACTGCCAGCAGCAGGCGCAGGCCCAGATAGATCGCCGTGCCGCGACGGGTGTTCCAGCCGGCCAGATCAAGCAGCAGGCGATCCTCGCCTGCCAGCAGTGCGGCTTCCAGGCGCCCGCCGCTGAGCGTCCGGCCGAAGCGCTCCAGCCAGCCCAGTGAATCCCTGCGGGCCGCGTCCTCGTCGGCGATCGGATCACGTGGCTGCAATGCGGTCTTCAGCGTTGCCGCACTGCGGTCCTCGCGATGGCTGCGGACCCAGCCGCCCACACCGAGCAGGGCGACGCCGGCGGCCAGGACCAGCAGGGCAAGTGCGAACCAGGCAGTTGCGCTCATCGGGAACCTCCGCTGCGGATGCTCATAGCGACTTGGCCAGGCGATACAGCAGGAAACCACCGAGCAGTTCCAGGCCCAGGGCGATCAGCAGGATCTTGTGACCGAGCGGATCGTGCAGGACGGGCTGGAAGAACTCGGGGCTGGAGATCGCCATCAGTACGGCGCTGGCGGGCGGAAGCAGTCCCAGCACCCAGGCCGACATGCGGGTCTCGGACGTGGTGGCTGACAGCTCCTGCTGGGCCTGCTCCAGGTCGCGCATGAAATCGCCCATGCGCTGCAGGATCTGATCGGCGCGGCCGCCGATGCGGACGCTGACGCCCATCACCACGGCCAGCACCTTCAGCACCTCCATCCGATAGGGCTGCGCGGCGAGGTTCAGTGCGCGGTCCAGGTCCATGCCGCCCCGCGCGTATCGCACCGTGGTGTCCAGCAGCTCACGCAGCGGCGGCGTCGCCTGTTGCGACGCGACCTGGAAGGCCGACTGCAGGCTGTTGCCGAGCGCGGTCAGGCGGACCAGGTTGTCGAGGAAGTCCGGCAGCTGATGAAGCAGCTTGGCCTGCAACTTGGCGGTGCGGCGCATGATCCACAACCAGCAGCCCAGCAGGTACAGCAGCAGCGTCAGCGGCAGCATCCATGCCGTTCCCAGCCGCAGTATCGCGAACAGCGAGAGGGCCAGGCCGGGCACCAGCAGCATCAGCGGCACCTTCCAGCCGGTGGCGAGGCCCGCGCGTTGCAGCAGGCCATTCCAGGGCAGCGCGCGACGGCCAGCTGCTGCCGGCAGCGGCCGCGATCCATCGTTGGCCGCAGCCGCGTTGCTGCCCGGGCCCGCGCTGCCACGTGCCAGCTGCTGTTCGGCATGCTGCAGGGATGCCTGCCGCTGTTCGCGGCTGTTGGCGGTGCCCCACAGCCATACCGCCAGCGCCAGCAGCACCGACACGATGCTCAATACGCCCAGCAGCAGGCCGGTCCCCATGTTCAGTAGTCTCCGTAGAGGGATTCGCGCAACAGTTGGCGGAACGGCTCGAGCTTGTGCGAGTGCGGCTGGAAGCCCAGCCCGATCCAGCGGTCGGTCTCCTTGCCACTGCCGTCGATCTGCACTTCGTGGCGGAACATCTCCTGGGTGGTGATCAGGTTGTCGCTGACGCCGGTGATCTCGGTGATCGATACCAGCACGCGCCGGCCACTGCCGAGGCGCGAGATCTGCACGATGAAATCGATCGCGCTGGCGATCTGCCTGCGCAGGCTGTCTTCGCTGCCCTGGAACCCGGCGAAGCCGGCCAGCATCTCGATGCGATAGAGACAGTCGCGCGGCGAGTTGGCATGGATGGTGGCCATCGAGCCGTCGTGGCCGGTGTTCATCGCCTGCAGCATCTCCAGCACTTCCGCGCCGCGCACCTCGCCGACCACGATGCGGTCGGGGCGCATGCGCAGGCTGTTGCGCACCAGGTCACGGATGCTGACGGCGCCCTGTCCCTCCGCACCACCGATGCGGCTCTCCAGGCGCACCACGTGCGGATGGTTGAGCGAGAGCTCGGCGGTGTCCTCGACGGTGATCACGCGCTCGGTGGGTGGCACGTAGCTGGCCAGGGCGTTCAGCAGCGAGGTCTTGCCCGAGCTGGTGCCGCCGGAGACGAGGATGTTGCAGCGACCCAGCACCATCGCCTTCAGCAGCGCCTGCATCGGCGCATCGAAGGTGCCCTTGGCCAGCAGTTCATCGGGCGTGAACGGGTCCTTGCGGAACTTGCGGATGGAGACCATCGGGCCGTCCACCGCCAGCGGCGAGATGATCGCATTGAGGCGGCCGCCGTTGGGCAGGCGCGCATCCACCATCGGGTTGGAGTCATCCAGGCGCCGGCCAAGTGGCGCGAGGATGCGGCGCAGGATGCGCAGCAGATGGGTGTCGTCGGTGAAGCGCTGGGTTGCGCGCTTGAGTTGTCCGCCCTGCGAGACATGCACATCCTTGAAGCCATTGATCAGGATGTCTTCGATGGTGGGATCATGCAGCAGGTCGTCCAGCGGGCCGAAGCCGGTCAGCTCCTTGACCAGGCCCTCGGCCACCACCTGCATCTCCTCTTCATTGATCGGGATGCGCCATTCCTGGATGAAACCCACGGTCTGCACCTGCACCCAGCGCGCGATCGTGTCCGGAGCCCACGAATCGATATCGATGCGCTCGTCCTCGATGCTGTTGAGCAGGTGCTCATGCGCCGCGGACAGCACCTTCTGGTACTGCTCGGTCTCTGCGAACGGCAGATTGCCCGCAACGTGGTCAGGAACGGTGTGGCGGGCGACGGCGTGCGGAAACGGGGTTACTTTGTCTTCCATTGCGATCCACCCAGGGCAAGGGCAAGTCTTTCCCGCAGGCCGTGCGTCTGGACCGGGCATGCAGCCGGATCCAGGCGTTGGACGAGCGGGGCGAGGGCACGCAGGTACGGATCACGCGGCGCGTCCTGCAGCAGCAGGTGGCCGTGGCTGGCGGAGGCACGTACGCGTGGTCGTTCGGGGAGCGTGGCCAGCAGTGGAAGCTCGAATCGTCGGGCGATCTGCTCCGGGCTCATGCCGCTGCTGTCGTCATGGCGGTTGATCACCAGTTGCAGGCGCTTCTCCCGTTCGCGCTGGCCGGACAGATGCTTGAGCGCATGGTCAAGCGAGACCAGAGTGGCGATCGAAGCGTCCGCGACCAGCCAGATCTCGTCGGCCTGGTCCAGCAGCAGCGGTGGCAGTTGACGCAGCGGGCAGCCGCCGGCGTCGCACAGCACGCTGGCAAACACGCCGCGCAGCCGCTGCAGCAGGGCGCCCGGATCGGACGGTGGAAGCGCATCGCTGCCGCTGGCGCGGTCGAGCAGGACCAGTCCGCTGTCATGGCGCGCCATCGCAGTGCGCGCCAGGGTGGCGTCGATGCGGCTGGCATTGCGCAGTGCGTCTTCGTAGTGGAAGCGGCTGTCCAGATTGAGGTAGAGCGCCAGGTCGCCTGCCGGCTGCGCCAGTTCCAGCAGCAGACCGTCCTGGGTGCTGGCCTCGCCCTGCGCCAATGCATGGGTCTGTTGTGCAAGCACGGCCAGATGCGCGGCCAGTGTGCTGGTGCCGACCCCGGCACGTACGCCCAGCAGCAGGATCAACCGCGCCTTGTGCGGCTGGTGCGCGGCAGCGGCGGGCCGGGGCGAGAGCGCGCGGCGCAGCGCGGCCTCGATGCCGGTGTTGTCGCTGTCCAGGTCGAGCACATCGCGCAGGCCGGCGCGCAGCGCCATCACCACGCCTTCGACCTGCCCGGCACTGGTGGCGCCAACGGCGACCAGCGCAAGGTCCGGCTGGGTCTGCTGCAGCTGCTGCGCCAGCACGGTCGAGGCGGCGGCGTGCTCGGGGCGGAAGTCGAGCAGTACCAGATTCTGCGGACCGCGTTGCAGGTCCTGCGCGGATGTCGGCTCACCGCTGTCCTGCCAGTGCAGGGTGGTGGCAGGCGGCAGCTTGGCCGCCAGCCGCGGCAGCAGTTCGCGATCCATCCCGTACAGGACCAGGTTCATCGGCGGTCCTTGCGGATGCAGCGGCTGGGCAGTGGCGTAGGGCATGGGCGTGGTATCGCAGGCATCATGGATTCAACGTGAGAAACCGGGCACCGGGTCCTGGCTGACCGGACCCAGCAGCCAGGAACCCCACTCAGGCAGGTTGGGCCGGGCCTCGCGCTCGCCTGGCAGTGCCAGCTCGGCATTGCGGGCGAGGGGCTGCACCAGCCGTGGCGTGACGATGATCACCAGTTCCTTGTCCTGGCGCTTGTAGTCGAAATCGCGGAAGAACGAGCCGATGATCGGCAGGTCGCCCAGCAGCGGGATCTTGTTCACCGTGGAGGCGACCGTCGAGCTGACGAGACCGCCGATCACGAAGCTCTCGCCATCGCCCAGTTCCACCGTGGTATCGGCACGGCGGGTGCTGATCGACGGAATCTGCACACCGTTGAGGGAAATGGCGTTGGTGTAGTCGAGGTCGCTGGCTTCCGGCGCCACCTTCAGGGCGATGCGGTTGGGCGCGAGCACGGTCGGGGTGACGGTCAGGCCGATGCCGAACGGCTTGTAGGTGATGGTGGTGGTCCCCAGGCCCTGGGGTTCGAGGATCGGCAGTTCACCACCGGCGAGGAAGCTGGCGCTCTGGCCGGACAGCGCGACCAGGGTCGGCTCGGCCAGCACCCGGGCCATGCCATTGGACTGCAGCAGATCGAGGTCCGCATTCCACAGGCCCTTCGTCGAGCCGAACACCAGGCGGAAGGCCGACGAGATGGGCGATTCCGATTCGTTGCTGGAATTGCCCTCCTGCATGCCGGGCAGCACGCCGGTATTGCCCGGCAGGATGCCGCCCGGACGAGCGAAGCCATAGGCAAAACCGCCGTTGCGGTTCTGGAAGCTGATGCCGACCTGTTTCAGCGCGGTCTTGTTGAACTCGACCACCTTCACCTCGACCTGGACCACACCGCCGCTGGCGATGGTGGAGGCATCGGCCAGCTGGCCATCCTTGCCCAACGCCATCACGGCCGCCTTCTGTTCCTGCATGTGCGAGAGCGCGCTGTCGGTGCTTCCCTGCAGCAGGCCCTGTTGGTCCTGCTGGGTGAACACCAGGCCGCTGGAACCCGCATCGGCCGCCCCCTGCACCGCGCTCTGCACGCGGACCTGCACGCGCTGTGGCTCCGACTGCTTGCGGTGCCACAGCAGCAGGGTGGTGGTGCCGGGGGCCTTGCCGACCAGCAGCGCCTGGCGCTGGCCACGCAGCATCACGATATCGGCGACGCCCGGATCGGCGATGGCCACCCGTTCCAGGTCCGTGGGCAGTGTCCATGGCCGCTGTTCGCGGGCCTGCAGCACCAGGTCGTCAGCAGCCACGCTGGTCGCAGGCGCCAGCAGCACCAGCAGCAGAGCGAGCCAGCGCTGGCGGGAGGAGGGGCTTGGACTCTGGCGACGTTCGGTCATGGAAGCTCTCGGTGCAGGTCAAAGGGAGCCGCGGGGCGCAGAACCATCGCCGCGGATGATCTCGATTCCGGATGCGCGCGGTGCGCTGCGGCGGGCGGCGGGGGGCTGTGCGGGGGCGTCGTTCACCGTGCGTGCGCGTGCGCTGCTGCGGCCGGCCAGGGCATCGCCATCGATGCCGGCGAAGGCGTGGTTCTCGGGGCGCTGCAACGCCAGCTGCTGTTCCGCGTCCAGGCCACGCAGCGGATCGATCACGCCTCGCGCCTGCGGGAACAGGGCCAGGTCGGGCTGGCCGGCGTCGGCGGGATTGCGCAGCGCGAGGTAGAGCTTGCCCTGCTGCGCGCCCAGCAGCAGCCGGTTGGCATCGGCCACCGGCACCGCCAGCACGGCGCTGCGGGCCGGCTGGGCTGCGTCACCGCTACTGCCGCCACCGCTGCTGGCGTTGCTGGTGATATCTGCCGCGCGCGGGTCTGCACGGTTGCTGGCATCGGCGCTGGCATTCGTGCTGCCCGTGTTCGGGGCGATGTCCTGCTGGCCATAACTGAGCACGCGCAGGCGCGACAGCAGCAGGCGGGTCTGTGCGGCGTCGGGTGCCGCGTTGTAGCTGGCAGGTTCGCTGCGCAGGTTGAGGAACACATCGACGAAATCGCCTGGCAGGATACGGTTGCCGGCACCGACCAGTTCATCCACCGGCACCGCCAGTGCACGCTCGCCGGGCCGCAGCTGCAGCGAGAAGCCCTGTGCCAGCACCGCGTCGCTGATGGTGCTGCCTTCGGCGATGTCCTGCACCGGCACCTTGCCGACCACGGCGGCCAGGTCGGCGACGGCGCCCGGCACGGCCGCGCTTCGACGCGCCAGGCGCACGCCATTGGCAGTGATCGGTTCACCGGCCGGCAGCCGGGCGATGGCCTCGACCACCGTAATGGCCTGTGCGTCGGCCTGAACGACCGGAGCCGCGCTTTCCACCGAAGGGGCGGGCCTGCGGCCGATCACGAATGCGATCAGCGCCAGCAGCACCGCGAGTGCGATCAGAGCGATGGCGGCGATGCGGGTCAACTTGAGCATGGAACCGTCTCCTGTACCGTCAGTTGCCGGAGCCGAGGTCGAGCTGGGCGACCGCGACGCTGCGGATGGGGGCCTGCATCACCCAGCCGTAAAGCGTGGCGGTGCCGGGGAAGAAGGGGTGGGCGGCGTAGTCGTAGCGGACGGTGACCGTCATGCACTGC
Organism: Stenotrophomonas sp. RS-48; assembly: GCF_030053245.1. Lineage (NCBI taxonomy): Bacteria > Pseudomonadati > Pseudomonadota > Gammaproteobacteria > Lysobacterales > Lysobacteraceae > Stenotrophomonas > Stenotrophomonas sp. RS-48. Next base: position 124,245 of record NZ_JASGBV010000048.1, on the reverse strand, counting down.
GCGGTTGCCATGCCCGCGCAGGGTGCCTGCGCCGAGACCTGGATCGGACCGGTGCCGCCTGCGCTGCAGTCGGGGTTCTGCCTGGAGAACTGCAGCAGCCATTGCATCGACTGGCGTGCTGCGACGCACGCGGCGGTGCGTCGTTCGTTGGCGGTTCCGAAGCGCAGCGATGCGCGCGCGCCTTCGGCAGCGGCCGTTGCAAGCGTCTGCTGGGCAGCCATGATCAGCACGCCGGAAAAAGTGAACAGCAGCAGCGGCACCAGGCCGAGGATCATCATCAGCGCGTATTCGACGGCAACCACGCCACGCTGGCGCCGCGGACCGAGGGTGTTCATGCGAGACCTCCGTAGGTCGTGGCCAGGAGCCAGCCGATCGCCGCCAATGCGAGGTAGGCCGCATAGGGAATGCCGCGGCGCCCCTGGCGGGCAGCCTCCATTCCGCGCAATGCGGGGTGTGTCTGCCATTGCTCGCTGGCGCGCGATACCTGCAGCTGCACGCGCATCGGCAGGTGCATGCCCAGCTGACGCCCGAGCAGGATCGCCACTGCGTGGGCGCCGGCGGCAAGGCTGGCCACTACCCATATCGGCAGCAGGGCATGCCATCCCAGCAGCAGGCCGAGCACGGCAAAGAATTTCACGTCGCCTGCGCCCATCCAGCGTAGTGCGTAGAAGGGCAGGAGCGCGAGCAAGCCGGCAACGGCACCGAGCAGGTGCGCCGGCCATGGCAGTCGTGGCTCACCAAATTGCCCGGCGACGAGCAGAGGTATTGCGAGTGCGCACGCCGCCAGCAGCCAGGCATTGGGCACCCGGCGGGCATACAGATCGCTGATCGCGATCCGCAGGCACACACCGATGGCCAATAGTCCCAGCAGTGTCATCGCACTCCCCTTCGTCCGTCACTGGACCGTCTGCAACCGCATCCCGGCCTGCGGCCACCGTGGTCGCGGATGGCGCGACCAGCGGTGGTGCGTCCGCAGGTCGCTCAGGTGGTTGCTTCGGTGGCGATTGCCGAAAGGCGGGTGAACAGCGTGGTGAAGAATTCCGTGATCTGGGTGCGGCCCACGGCAATCAGGATGCCGGCGATCACAGCGGCCAGCAGCCCGTACTCGAGTGCGGTCACGCCATCTTCTTCTTTCAGGAACTTGCGGATGGAAGCGTTCATGACGGTTGTCTCCCTCTACCTGTCAATGGCAACAAGACACCTGCATCGGCCGGTTGCCCGACTCCGTCGGGACCGTCCATGGACCTCTGCCATCCTGGCGGAGGTGGCAATGCGGGACTGTCCCGCATCGCTAAAGCAGGGTGATCTTCGCCAGGGAGTGCAGCGACCGCGCATGTGCGACCGCGCGGCACCAGGCCGGTGGTCGCAACGTCATCGAGCAGCGCGTGCATCGTCATGCTGTCCCCTGGGTGTGACCGCATCGGAGCGGTTCGATCACCGTGATACCGACTTTGCCTGAATGGCGGCCGGGTGCAACCGGAACCTATATGCAAATTCGGCAGGAATCTCTTATTCCTGATAATCGGTTGCTTATTCTGTGATGAAGCGCCGTTCCCAGGCGTAACGATTCATCGTGATGTTAATAATGTGACCCGGGTTAACGCATGCGAGAATCGTGCCACTGGCGCCCACATTTCCTTCACGCCGGGCGCGGGTTGCTGTATTCCCGTGCGACCTGTTTACCTGCGTGGATTATCGGGCATACTCGTATTCAAGGTTTGGTACTTTCAAGGTGGAGCCGGCCAGTGGCCGCATCCATCACGGCAACGGATGATGCTCTTGGAAACCGCGCGCACCTGTAGGGCAGTGGGGGTTGCGGCGGGCAGCTGACCAACGGGGGACGACACTGTCATGGTTGATGGTGGGGTGGTTGACAGCGACGACGGCGAGCTCCGGTCGATCGACCTGGCCACGCTGAGCGGTGTGCTTCGCGTATGCGATGTGGAACTGTTGCTGCTCGACGGCAATGGTCCGCGCGCGGCGTTCGCTTCGCGCGTGCATGAGGAAGCCCTGTTCTGCAGCATCAGCTGCGGATTCCATTGCCGTGGCCGCTTCATGCTGCCGCCGGACTGGGCGATGCTGGGGTATCTGCAGGCCACCGACGAGGCGGTGAGCTGGTGCCATGGCGTACCGCTGGCGGCCGGGATGGCGTTGACCGTGCTTCCCGAAGGCATCAGTGAATTCACCCTCAGCCCCGGTACCCGCTTGACCCTGATGCTGGTGCCGGTATCCCGCGTGCAGCGCAAGCTGACCGAACTGAGCCTGCGCAGCACCCCGCCGGCGGGACAGGCGCTCTCGCTGTTCAATCTGTCCGGTGATGATGCCCCGCTGGCGCTGCATTACCAGCAGCTGCACCAGCAGCTGGGGCAGGGTGCCAGCCTGCAGCCGGAGGAAACCGAGCGGCTGCTGCATGAGCACATCCAGGCCCTGCTGGGTGCCGGTGCCGTCGATCGCCCGGGGTGCAGCCGCGCACGGCGTACGCATTACCTGATCGCCCAGCGCGCCGAGAATTTCATGCGGCTCAACCTGCGTCGCAATATATACATGAATGAAATCTGCGACGCCGCCGGTGTCAGCGAGCGTGGCCTGCGCTATGCATTTGAAGATCTGTTCGGTACGTCGCCCAACCGTTATCTGTCCATGCTGCGCCTGTGTGCAGCCTGCCGCAGCCTATCGATGGCCGACTCCAGCAGGCGTTCTGTCAAGGCGATCGCGCTGAGCTGTGGCCTGTGGGATCTCTCCCGCTTTGCCGACAATTACCGGAAGGTGTTCGGTGAACTTCCGCGGGATACCCTGATGCGTGCACCCGCGCAGTTGGGCCAACCGGCCTGAGTCTTGCCCCACAGGGGCTTTCACGGCATTGCTGCCGGTTTTGCATATCCGGCTGCCGAATCCGGCCGTGGATTTGCCGGATTGCGCGATTGCCCTGCCGGATTGAAGTGCGCCACGCCTCCGCGAACCGTTGAAATGTCAGTCACCTGCCTAGCGGCAAGTCCACTGTCATTCAAGTTGTTCGCCTACGGGGGAAATGCTCATGAACCGCATCTACCGGCGTGTATGGAACCGCCAGCTCAATGCTCTGGTTGTGGCCTCGGAACTGGCCACCGGCGATAGCGGCGGCACCGCATCACGCGATCCGCGCACCTCCCTGCTGACGCCCAGCGCCCTTGCGCTTGCACTGCTGTGCGTGCTGGCCAGCGGGCCGGCATCCGCAACCGAATCCAACCAGTCGCTGCGCGATCTGCAGGCGCTGGCGGCCAAGTACACCCAGACGTTGCCGGTGAAGGTCGATGCCGAAGTCGCCCTGGCTGCAGCCGCGCGACAGGCGCAGGCCACGCCTGCGATCAGTGCCGATACGCGTGTGGGCCTGCAGCTGAGCACGGCCTCGCTGCCGCTGGTGCACGAGGTCCTGCCGGCCGCCGTGCAGGTGAAGCTGGGGGCGAACGCATCGCCGCAGCATGTGCCCACGCCAGCGCTGGCCGCTGATGTGCGGGCCCAGCTCGGCATCGGAGCAGGTACCCAGGTGGATACCTCACTGGCAGCGAACGTTTCCTCCGGCTCCGCTTCGCCGCTGGGGCTGACGGCCGATGCGAAGGCAAAGGCCAGGGTCGGCATCGCGGGTGCCCCGGTGGCATCGGTGGGTGCCGGCGCCAAGGCGGCAGCGGGTATCACGACGTCCTCGCAGGGATTGTCCGGGTTGAAGGCCGGCATCGACGGCAACGCCGACTCGCATCTGGCCATCGCCGGACATCGAATCGAGGGCCAGGGCAAGGCCTCCGCAACCGCAGCGGTGAGCTTGCCCGCCAAGGAAGAACTGCCGGGCGAGACCGATGATCGCGCGATCACGGCGGCGTTCGATGCAGGCGTCGCCGGCAAGGTGCGCGTGCAGGGCCCGGGTGGCCAGGACGTGGTGGCCGATCGCAACCTGAAGCTCGCGGGCCGGACCGTCGTGAGTGCGCAGGCCAGCACGCTCGGTCTCGGAGGCCTGCATCACGGCGCCCTGGGCGATCTTGGCGGTGCGGTGGGTGGCGTAGTGCACGGCGTAGTCGGCACGGTGGGCAGCGCAGCAGGCGGGACGCTGCACGAAACCGTCGGCACCGTAGGTGGCGCAGTGGGCGGCACGCTGCATAACACCGTGGGCGCAGTAGGTGGCACGCTTCACGGAGCTGCCGGCACGGTCGGCGGTGCGGTGGGTGGCGTAGTGCACGACGTGGTCGGCACGGTGGGCAGCGCAGCAGGCGGAACGCTACACGAAACCGTCGGCGCCGTCGGCGGTGCGGTGAGCGGTGTACTGAACGGCACTGTCGGCACCGTGGGTGGCGCAGTGGGCGGCACGCTCCACGGTGCTGTCGGTACGGTCGGCAGTGCGGTGGGCGGTGTACTGAACGGCACCGTCGGCAACGTCGGTGGTTCCCTGGGCGACACGTTGAACAACACCGTAGGTGCTGTAGGTGGCGTCCTCGATGGAACCGTCGGCACCGTCGGTGGTGCTGTGGGTGGCGCGCTCAACGGCACGGTCGGCACGGTCGGCAGCGCCGTAGGCGGCGCGTTGAACGGCACCGTGGGTGCGGTTGGCGGTGTCCTCGATGGAACCGTCGGCACCGTCGGTGGTGCGGTGGGTGGCGCGCTCAACGGCACGGTCGGCACGATCGGCAGCGCCGTTGGCGGCGCGTTGAACGGCACCGTGGGTGCGGTTGGCGGCGTCCTCGATGGAACCGTCGGCACCGTCGGTGGTGCGGTGGGCGGTGCGCTCAACGGCACGGTCGGTACGGTCGGCAGCGCCGTAGGCGGCGCTTTGAACGGTACCGTGGGTGCCGTAGGTGGCGTCCTCGATGGAACCATCGGCACTGTCGGTGGTGCAGTCGGCGGTGTCCTGGATGGAACTGTCGGCACCGTCGGCAGTGCGCTCAACGGCACCGTCGGCACGGTCGGCGGCGCCGTAGGCGGCGCTCTGAACGGCACCGTGGGTGCAGTCGGCGGTGTCCTCGATGGAACCGTCGGCACCGTTGGCGGTGCGCTCAACGGCACGGTTGGCACGGTTGGCAGTGCTGTGGGTGGCGCGTTGAACGGCACCGTAGGTGCGGTCGGCGGTGTCCTCGATGGAACCGTCGGCACCGTTGGCGGTGCGCTCAACGGCACCGTCGGCACGGTTGGCAGTGCCGTGGGTGGCGCTCTGAACGGCACCGTAGGTGCGGTCGGCGGCGTCCTGGATGGAACTGTCGGCACGGTCGGCGGTGCAGTCGGCGGTGCGCTGAACGGCACGGTCGGCACGGTCGGCAGCGCGGTAGGCGGCGCGTTGAACGGCACTGTAGGTGCGGTCGGTGGCGTCCTGGATGGAACTGTCGGCGCGGTCGGCGGTGCAGTCGGCGGTGCGCTTAACGGCACCGTTGGCACAGTCGGCAGCGCCGTAGGCGGTGCTTTGAACGGCACCGTGGGCGCAGTCGGCGGTGCAGTCGGAGGCGTGCTCAACGGCACGGTCGGCGCAGTCGGTGGTGCGGTGGGTGGTGTGCTCAACGGCACCGTCGGCACCATCGGAGGTGCCGTGGGCGGTGCACTCAACAATACGGTCGGCTCGGTCGGCAGCGTTGTCGGTGGCCTGCTCGGGGGTGGCAGCACCACGCCGGGCAGCGGGCTGGACGGCGTACTCACCGGCACGCTCGGCAACGTCGGCGGTGCGGTGGGCAACCTGCTGGAGGGCAACCTCAACGGTACCGTCAACAATCTCGGCGGCGCAGTCGGCGGGCTGGTGGGCGGCACGCTGGGTGGCCTGGGCCTGACCCAGCCCTCGGCGATTCCGCCGGACAGCCCGAAGGCACCCGCTCCGGCTGATCCGAATGCGGGACTCATCATCGGTACCGGTGGCCTGGTCGGCAACGTCGGCCAGCTGATCGGCCCGACGACCAGCAGCCTGTTCGGCGGTGACGGCTATCTGCACAACGGCAATCTCAAGCTCAGCAACGCGAACGTGATGCAGGCCTACTCCACGATCAACGTGCTCGGCCTGCCGGTCGTGAACCTGTCACCGGTCGGCAGCACCCTCAATGGCCTGGGCGGCGCGGTGACCGGTGGCAGCTCGCACCTGACCCTGATCGGTGGCGTCACCTCCGACAGTTACATCTACAACATCAACAACGGCAACCCCGGTGGCCTGCTGGGCCTGCTGCTGCCGACCGATTCGCCGGCATGGGCCGCCAAGTGCCTGGATATCGCGTTGGCCGACATCTCCTGCTGGGCGGTCAACGCCGCACAGGATTACCAGGTGCTGATGGGTGACGGTGCCTTCGCCAACGGCTCCAAGGAAGTGGTGATCGGCGCCAATGCCCGCCATGAGCTGCCGAAGGTGGATGCCAACGTGGCGTTCCCGGGAGCCGGTCCCAACGATCCCACCAATCCAACCGGCGTGCCGACTGCGGACTACGCCGCGCGCATGGGCCACTCGGTGATTGTCGGCGACAGCGCGGTGGGTACTGCCAACGGCCAGACCCTGCTGGGTGCGGAGGCGACCTCGAACCAGGCCAATTCGGTGGCGCTGGGCTACCGTTCCGCAGCGCTGCGCGGCGCACAGGCCAGCTACAGCGCCTATGGCCTGACCGCTGCCCAGGTCTCTGCCGGTGAAGTTTCGGTGGGTACCGCCAACGGTGGCGAGCGCCAGATCACCAACCTGGCTGCGGGTAGCGCCAATACCGATGCGGTCAACGTCGCCCAGTTGAAGGGCGCGATCAGCCTGATCGATGATGTTTCGGCCGGCGCGGTGATGTACGACCTCGATGGCGCAGGCAATCCGGACTATCGCCGCGTCACGCTCGGCAACGGCACGGGTACCACCACCATCGGCAACCTCGCCGCGGGTGCGGTGACCGCCGGCAGCCTGGAAGCCGTCAACGGCGGGCAGCTGGCCACCACCAACGCCGCCATCGCCGGCTTCTTCGGTGGCATCACCGCCTTCGATCCGGTCAGTGGCGCCTTCACCGCGCCGCTGTTCGAGATCAGCACGATCTCCACCGACGGCGCCATCGCGCAGGGCCTGTACAACAATGCGACCGATGCCTTCGACGCCGTCGACGGTTCGCTGGTCAATCTCAACACGCAGATCAACGATATCCGCAACGGCGGCACCAAGTACCTGCGGGTGAACTCCACGGGCGTGGAGGCAGTGGCCACCGGTGCCGACTCCATCGCGGTCGGTACCAACGCCCGCGCCACGGCTGCCAACGCGATCGCGGTCGGTGCCGGCAGCCTGGCTGATCGTGCGAACAGCGTGTCGATCGGTGCCGCGGGTGCCGAACGCCAGGTGACGAATCTGGCCGCCGGTACGGCTGCCACCGATGCGGTGAACCTGGGCCAGCTGCAGGCCTCGGAGGAAGGCGCGCTGCGCTACGACCTCAATGGCGATGGCAGCGTCAACTACGCCAGCGCCACGCTGGGTCAGGGCGGCACGGCGACCACGCTGCGCAACCTCGGCCCGGGCCAGGTGAGCGCCACGAGCAGCGAAGCCATCAATGGTGCCCAGCTGTTCGCTGCCAACCAGGCCGTCGCCACCCATCTCGGGGGCGGCGCGGCGGTCAATGCGGCCGGTGTGCTGACCGCGCCGACCTACACGATCAACAACATCGCCGCCAATGGCACCATCAGCCAGGGCAGCTACAACGACGTCGGCACCGCCTTCGACGCGGTCAGCAATTCGCTGGCCAATGTCGCCGACCAGACCGACGATATCGACAAGCGCGCGGTGAAGTACGATGTCGATGGCAGTGGCAACGTCGTCAACACGGTCACCCTGAGCGGTACCGGCACGGGTGCGGTGAAGGTGACCAACGTGGCGGCCGGCAGCATCCTTGCAGGCAGCAGCGACGCCATCACCGGCGACCAGCTGTTCAGCACGAACTCGACCATCGCCAGCTACTTCGGTGGCAGCACGGCCTTCGACGGCACCACCAATCTGTGGACCGCGCCGTCGTTCAGCATCTCCAGCATCGCCACCGACGGCACCCTGACTGCCAACGACTACAGCAACGTCACCGCGGCGTTCTCCGCGGTGGACGGTTCGCTGAGGGTGCTCAACCAGCGCATCACCAACGGTGGCGGCAGCCCGTACCTGGCAGTGAACTCCAGCGCCGCGGCGGCCGCTGCGGCAGGTGCGGAGGCGCTGGCGGTGGGTCCGCAGGCCAGTGCGGCAGGTGCTTCGGCCGTGGCAGTCGGCAACGGTGCCAACGCCAGCGCGGACAACAGCGTGGCACTGGGTGCCGGCTCGGTGGCCAGCGTCGGCGCGCAGAGCGGCTATACCGGTGCCTATGGTCAGACGGGTGCCAGCAATTCGGCAGGCGAAGTGTCGGTCGGCAGCAGCGGCAGTGAACGCAAGATCACCCACGTTGCCGACGGCTCGGACGATCACGACGCGACGAATGTCGGCCAGCTGAAGAATGGCGTGAACTATGCCATCGATCAGTCCAAGGCCTACACCGACCAGAAGATCCAGAACATCACCAACGTCGCCGGCAGCTTCCGCGCCAACAACAGCAACAACCTGGCCGATCCGGCCGCGACGGGCGCCAATTCCGCAGCCGGTGGTGCAGGATCGACGGCCGCCGGTGCCAACTCGACTGCCCTGGGCAACGGCTCGCAGGCACAGGCCGACAACTCGGTGGCCCTGGGCGCAGGGTCGGTGGCCAACCGTGCCAACACGGTTTCGGTGGGGGCCAGCGGCGCCGAACGGCAGGTGGTCAATGTGGCAGACGGCACCCAGGCCACCGATGCGGTCAACGTGCGGCAGCTGCAGGCCTCGCAGCAGGGCACCATCCGCTACGACACCACCGTCAACGGAGCCACCAACTTCAACAGTGTCACTCTCGGCAGCAGCACCAGCGGCCCGACGACGGTCCGCAACGTTGCCGCCGGTACGGCAGGCACCGACGCGGTCAATGTCGACCAGCTGAAGTCCGGCATGGCGCAGACTCTGGACTGGTCGAAGGCCTATACCGACGAGCGCATGGGCGGCTTCGAGCGCGACCTGCGCAGGACCGACAACCGCGCTTCGGCCGGCATCGCTTCGGCCATGGCCACGGCCTCGCTGCCGCAGCCGAGCGAAGCGGGTCGCAGCATGGCCTCGTTCGCCGCCGGCAGCTACAACGGCGAATCGGGCGTGGCGGTGGGCCTGTCCGGTGTCTCGGAAGGAGGCCGCTGGATCTACAAGTTCAGCGGCTCCACCAACAGCCGTGGCGAGGCCGGTGTGGCTGTCGGTGCCGGCATCCAGTGGTAACCGCCGTAGCCGGGCCGCAATCGCGGCCCGGTTGCCGCGCAAACGTCTACAGGGGGAATGACATGAATCAGCATCGCATCGCCCGCGCTGGCCGCATCGCCGCGTCGCTGGGCCTGATCCTCGCCGCCGGCCTGCTGGCCGCCTGCCGCAGCCACGCGCCCGCCGGTGAGGGTCCGGCGGAGGCCACTGCAGTGGCCTTCCCGGAAGTCTCCAAGGCGTCGCTGAAGGAGGGTACCTATCCCGACATCGCCGACCTGCGCCGCTTCGCGCCCGGGATGAGCAAGCGGCAGCTGTACAGCCTGCTGGGTACGCCGCACTTCAACGAAGGCATGTGGGGCGTGCGCGAGTGGAACTATCTGTTCAACTTCCGCACCGCACAGGGCGCCGAGTACTTCACCTGCCAGTTCCAGGTGCGCTTCGACAACAAGGGCATCGCCCAGGCCGGCTACTGGAAGCCCGAATCCTGCGCCGCCGTGCTCGACCCGCCGCGGCCACCACCGCCGCCGCCGGCACCCGCGCCACTGCCCGAACAGCCGCTGCGCCTGGCCGCCGATGCACTGTTCGGTTTCGACAGCGCGGTACTCAGCGCCGAGGGCCAGCAGGCGGTGCAGGGCATCCTGGCGCAGGTCCGTGAGGCCAGCAAGGTGCAGTCGATCCAGGTCGTCGGCTACACCGACCGTATCGGTGCGGCCAGCTACAACCAGCAACTCTCGCAGAAGCGGGCCGAAGCGGTGCGCACGGCCCTGGTGCAGGGCGGAGTGCCGCCGGGCAGCATCAGTGCCGAAGGGCGCGGCGCGGCTGAACCGATCGTGCAGTGCGCACAGCGCAACCGTCGCGAGCTGATCGCGTGCCTTGCGCCGAATCGCCGGGTGCAGATCGTCGGGATCGCGCACCCGCGCTGAAGTCTCCCGCGCCGTGGCCATGCCCCGGCATCCCGAGTCCCCCCTGACCACCGGCAGGACGTGGCCACGTCTCCCCCGTCGTCCACCCCTGCCGGTGGCTCAGGTTTTCATACGGTGCACGCGATGAACGCCCAATTCCTGCCTCTGTCCATGAAGACGGAAACCACCCTCAGCGTGTATGGCCAGCTCGGCAATCATGCGGTCGTGCGCATCCCCGGGCGGCGCCTGCCGGGCCTGATCCTGCAGGCCGATACCGTGGCCGGGTTCCTGGCCCAGCTGCAGGAAACCCAGGCCTGCCTGCGCAGTGGCCGGGCGCAGCGTGCCGATGCAGAGCTGGACATGCTGATCGACATGCTGGAGCAATGGTACGCGTTGATCGAGTCGCGGCTGGCCGATGCCGGCGAAGCGCTGTAGCAGCGGGGCGGGCGATCAATCGGCGTCTTCGACGCGCTCGCCCATCAGTTCGCGCTGGCGCTTGTCCAGCTCCTCGGCGTAGCGCCTGCGCACGAAGGCCTCGGAAACAATGCCCAGCAGCTGGCCATCGGCGGCAACCACGGCCAGTTCGTCGGCCTGCGTCCGGTCGAAGCACTGCATCACGCTGACCACATCCGCGCCCGGCAACAGTGACACCTCGCGGTTCTCGGCCAGATCGCCAACGGGTGTCTCCGGCTTCACGCCGTCGGCGTAGACGCGCGGAATCTGCACGATGCCGGCGTAGTGGCCTTCGCTGTCGATCAGGACCACGCGACTGCCGGAGCCCAGCGGGAAACGCTGGCGGAACGCAGCGGCATCCAGCCCGGCCGGAGTGGTGGCAACGCCCTTGCGCATCATCCGCCCGGCGTTGAGGGTGTGGATCCAGCCGACGTCGCGTGCGCTGCGGATGGTTTCGCCGCGCAGATGCATGCGCCATGTCGAGAACGAGTAACCGAACCACTGGCGGACCAGTGTGCTGGAGACCAGTACCGCGCTCATCACGACGCTGGTCAGCAGGAAGTCGTGGGTGCCTTCCAGCACCAGCATGGCCATGGTCATCGGCGCGCCGACCACTGCGGCGGCCAACGCGGCCATGCCCGCAAGCGCCGCGGACGTGGCATCAACCACGGGCACGCCGGTGGCCGTCGCCAGCAGGCCGGCAAACAGGGTGCCGACCAGGGTGCCCATGAACAGCGACGCAAAGAAAAGACCACCTCGGAAGCCGAAGCCCAGCGAAATGCCCGAGGCCAGAAGCTTCAGGGCGAGCAGGCCGCCGATCCAGATCAGTGGCAGCTGCGTGGTCAGGTCCAGGTGCAGCGCACCGTGACCGGAGGAAAGCACCTGCGGGCTGGCCATGGCCAGTGGAATCAGCAGGAGGCCGCCGACCACCGGGCGCCCCCACAGGGGCAGTGGACTGCGCTTGACCACGCCTTCGATGGAGGCGATCAGTCGCATCACGCCGATCCCCACCATGGCGCAGCAGCAACCGAGCAGGCCGTAGATCGCGTAGTCAGCGGCGCGCACATCGATGGTCGAGGCTGCGGGCAGCAGGTACGCCTCGATGCCGGCCTGGTCGGCGACGAATGCACCCGCCAGTGCGGCCAGGGCCACAGGCGCGAGAGCGGCGGGCGTGTAGGCGCCGATGACGATCTCGAACGCGTAGAAGGCGCCGGCCAGCGGAGCCCCGAAGGCCGCGGCGATGGCGCCGGCGGCACCGGCACCGACCAGGATGCGCACATCATTGCGGCGCAGGCGCATGACACGGCCCAGCTGCGAGCCGCTGCCCGCACCCATCTGGGTATACGAAGCCTCAAGGCCGACGGACGCACCGCAGCCGTTCGACAGCAGGGTCTGGGTGAGCACGATCAGATTGTCGCGCATCGACATGCGACCGCCATGCAGGGCATTGGCCTCGACCGCGTCGAGCAGCGGGCGCTTGCGCCGCGCTGCCGCCAAGCTGACCAGCCCGACCAGCAGGCCGCCCAGCGGCAGCACCAGCAGGGCGGTCCAGCTGAGCGCGGGCAGGGAGCTGAGGCGCATGCCGGGTTCCAGCCCGTACAGCGCACTCTGCAGCCCGCGCGCGATGTCCGACTGCAGCAGCGTCAGGCCACCGGCGATCAGGCCGACCAGCAACGCCAGTGCGATGAACCACAGGTCGCTGCCACGCAGGCGCAGTCGCAGGCCCTGGAAGGCCAGATGCAGGCGCGATGGTTGAACCGTGGAGGCCATGGTGGCGGCATGATACGCCGCCATCGTGATCGCCACCGTCACCGTCACCGCATCGGGCATTTACCGCATCAGAAGCGGTAGCGTCCCTGAAGGTAGAAGGTGCGTGGCGCGGCCACCATGCGCCCGGCATTGCCGTCGACATTGCGGGTGTACCAGCGCTTGTCGGCCAGGTTGTTCACGCCGGCCGTGATCTCGCTGTCGCCCAGCCCCGGAACCTGCCAGGCCACCTGCGCATTCCACAGCCGCACCCCCGGCACGCGGCCCACACGTGCATCGGCGCTTTCCTGCCAGGTGTTGGCAGCGTCGGAGAACTGGCCGCTCTGGTGCGTGCTGGAGACATTGAAGGTCCAGGCCGACAGCGCATAGCGGGCGCCGATGCTGTCGGTGTCGCGCGAGTAGAAGGGCACGTCCCGGCCGCGGTTGTCACCGGACTGCTGGATCGCCTTGGTCCAGGTGTAGTTGGCGTACAGTTCCAGTCCGGCCAGCACGCTGTCTTCGGCGAAGCGGTATTCGAGCGCGCTTTCCACACCCTTGTGGTCGGTCGCACCGATGTTCTGGAAGGTGGGAGGAGTGATTCCCGGCACCTGCAGGATCTGGTTGTCGAAGCGCATCCTGAACACCGTGACGTCCGCGCGCAGCGCGCCGTCCTGCCAGCGGGCGCCCAGCTCGGTGGTCCTGGCCACCTCTGGATTCAGCGGATTGCTGGCGGTCTGCGAGTTCAGCTGGATGTTCTGCACCGGCCCGAACGAGGTGGTGTAGTTGCCGAACACGGTCAGCTGCGGGGTCAACAGGTAGGCGACGTTGAGCGAGGGCAGGGCTTTGTCGTTGCGGCTGCTGAAGGTGGTGCCGCCATCGGCCTGGCGGCGGTCCATGTCGATCCATTCCATGCGCACCCCCGGCGTGATCCGCCACTGGCCGATGGCGATGCGGTCGTCGAGATAGAAGGCGTGGGCGTCGGTCGCATTGTCGAAGCGGTTGATGGGGCTTGCGGCGCCGGTGCGGCGGGTCACCGTGTAGCTGCGGTCGTTGCCGCGCTCGCGCAGGAAGCGGTAGCCCGCGGTGACGTCGTGCACGCTTGCCCCCCAGTGCAGGCGCTGGGTGTAGCGCGGTTCGATGCCGAGCACGCGGTAGTCGCGCGGCTGCACGCTCACCTGGGTGTTGGCAGCGTTGATCAGCGAGCTGGCACGGGTGCTCTCGTTGTAATAGGCCAGTACCTCGAACTCGCTGGTGTCGGACAACGTGTGGGTGTAGCCCAGATCGATGCCCGTGCGGTGGCCCTTCCAGAAGTCATCGGGACGCGTGTTCTGGAACGGATCCGCCTCGTACTGCGCGCGGGTCAGGCCGCCTGGCGTCAGCGAGCGGACGTCGTAGTAGGACAGCTTGGCACGCAGCGTCTGCTGGTCGTCGATGGCGTAGGCGAACTTCAGTGCCAGATCGTTGAAACGGTCGTCGCTGCCTTCGCGCCAGCCGCGACCGTCCTGGCCGGAATAGAGCAGGGCGACGCCCAGGCCGTTGTCGCTGGTGCCGCCGAGGAAGGTGTTGTACTGGGTGCTGTCGCCGCCGCCATGGTCATGGGCGTTGTAGCGGATCCCGACCTCGCCGTGCAGGCCGCTCTGCTGCGGAATGGCGCGGGTGCTGAAGTTGATGATGCCGCCCACGTTCTGCGGCCCGTAACGCACGGCTCCGCCGCCGCGCACGACGTCGATCGATTCGATGTTGGACAGGCTGGCCGGCGCGAACGACAGCTGGGGCTGGCCGTAGGGTGCGACGGCCAGCGGCACGCCATCCAGCAGCACCGTCGAGCGGGGTGAGTAGCGGCCGGTGAGGCCGCGCACGCCGATGTTCAGCGACACCGAACTGCCGGCGGTGCCGGAGTTGTCGGTGACCTGCACGCCGGGGATGCGGCGCATGGCGTCGCCGATGCTGGTCGCGCCACTGGCCTCGATGCGCTGGCGATCGACCACCGTACGTGCCCCGGCGAAGCTCTTGACGCTGTCATGCAGGCCGGTGCCCAGCCAACTGCCGGAGACCTGGATGCTGTCGAGCGTGGTCGGCGCGTCCTGGGCGAGGGCGGAAGCAAGGGGCATCAGGCACAGGGCGAGGGCTGCCACCAAGGGCAGCTGGGCCGGTTTCGGGGTGTGGAGGGGCATCTGGACGGCGCAGGGAAGGTGGTAAATGAGAATTATTGCTGATTCCATTCGTGAATGGAATCGAAGGCCGATGGCCTCCGGGGTCGGGTGGTAAAGTGAATGATTGCCTCCTGACTCACCGAGATCCGTCATGCCTGCAGCTGTCTTCTATCCCGTCGGAACCCCTGGCCAGCCGTGGGGAGCGGCGGAACGGGAGCAGTGGCGTGCGCGCCAGCAGCGCCTGCGCCGCTACGACGAGGAAGTACTGCCGCGCATCGAGGCACTGGCAGCGCGCTTCGACAAGGTGGCCTACGGCCAGCTCGACTACGCGGGAGAGACCTATACCCTGTTCGCCCTGCGCAGCCGCGACTGGAACCCGGCGCTGCCGGCGGCGCTGGTCACCGGCGGCGTGCACGGCTACGAAACCAGTGGCGTGATGGGTGCCCTGGAGTTCCTTGAAAAGCACGCGGCCGATTACGCGGGCAAGGCCAACCTGCTGGTGGCACCGTGCGTCAACCCGTGGGGCTTCGAGCGCATCAACCGCTGGAACTTCGACGCGATCGATCCGAACCGCAACTTCCGTGCCGGTGGTCCGGCTCGCGAATCAACCGCGCTGATCGAGCTGATCGAACCCCTCAAGGGCCAGTTCGTGCTGCACATCGATCTGCATGAGACCACCGACAGCGATGAAAGCGAGTTCCGCCCTGCGCTGGCGGCGCGCGACGGCAAGCCGTTCGAACCGGGCCTGATTCCTGATGGCTTCTACCTGGTGGACGACAGCGCCAATCCGCAGCCGGCGTTCCAGCAGGCCGTGATCGCGGCGGTGGAAAAGGTGACCCACATTGCACCGGCCGACGACAAGGGCGAGATCATCGGCTCTCCGGTGGTGGCCCATGGCGTGATCGAGTACCCGCTGGTGGAACTGGCCCTCTGTGCCGGCATCACCGGTGCGCCGTACACCACCACCACCGAAGTCTACCCGGACAGCCCGCGCGCCACGCCGCAGCAGTGCAACGACGCGCAGGTGGCCGCGGTCTGCTCCGCGCTGGACTACGCACTGGCGCATCGCTGAGGGGGAGTGCCGAGCCCATGCGCGGCTGCGGTTGCAACAACCTTGATACATCCCGGGCCGATACGGCCCGGCGCTACCGCAGTGCGTCGGCCCACCACAGTGCGGCCGGCCCGGGTGGCGTGTCGCGTCGCCACACCAGGTCGCTGTGGATGCGCCGCGGCCAACCGGGCAGGGCCAGTTCCACCAGGTGTCCGCGGTCGTAGCGCTGCACCAGCGCTCTCGGGAGTTCGGCCCAGCCGATGCCTTCCTCGGCCATTTCCATCACCATCAGGTAGTCCGATGCGGTCCAGGCCGGGCCGGCGACGGCACGCGCGTGATCGACCTGTGCGCTCAAGCGAATCTGTCGATGGCGGGCAAGCTGCGGTGCGGCGCGCGCACCGGCCGCGGCCAGTGCGTGTCCGTGCGCGACATACACCGCCAGCTCGCTGTGATGGGCCAGGGGCTGTGCGATCACTGCATCCGGATAGCGCTCCTGGCGAGGCAGCAGGCCCAGTCCGGCGCGGCCGCTGCCGACCAGTTCCAGCACATCGTGCCCTTCAGCGTCGAGCCACTCCAGTTCGATTTCGGGAAAGGCTTCAGCGAAACGCTGCAGCACCTGTTGCGCCGGGTCCAGCTGGTAAACATCGGAGAACACCACCGTCAGCCGGGGTTCGACAGGTGCAGCCAGGCGCACGCTCAGCTGCTGCAGGCGCGCATCGGCAGCCAGGATTTCCTGGGCATGGCCCAGCACCTGCCGCCCCGGGTCGGTAAGCTGCGGATAGCGCCCGCTGCGGTCGAACAGGGATACGCCCAGATCGGCTTCCAGATGGGCGATGGCGGTGCTGACCGTCGATTGCGTCTTGCGCAGGCGCCGCGCGGCAGCCGAGAAGGAGCCCAGTGCGGCAGCCTCGACGAACGCCTGCAGGGATTCAGGAGAGTAGGGCATCGATCCATCGCTCATATCGATGGATTCCATTTTTGATCCATCGTAAATGGCGATGATACTGGACGCCATCGCCCCTGTCAGCGGGCGCTGTGAATCCTACTGGAGTTTTCCCATGACCCGTCGTGTTCCCGCCCCAGGCCCCCTGATTGCCTGGGCCTGCCTGACCGTGGCGATCGTCGCCGAAGTGGTCGGCACGTCCTTCATGGCCCATGCCGCCCGCGCCGGTGGCTGGACCGGCTACCTGGTGATGGCCGGGGCGCTGGCGTTGTCCTATTACTTCCTGGCGCTGTCGGTACGGCGCATCGCGGTCGGCGTTGCGTATGCGGTGTGGGAGGGGCTGGGGCTGACCCTGCTGACCCTGGTCGGCATTGCGGTGTTCGGCGAGAGCCTGTCGATGCAGCAGCTGGCCGGCCTGCTGCTGGCGGTGGCCGGCATTGTCTGCGTCACCCTTGGGGAGGCGCACTGATGAACACAACGGCACTGTTCTTCGTGATCTGTTCTGCACTGATCGACGTCGCGGCAAACATGATGGTGGCCAAGTCTGAAGGCTTCCGCCGCTGGCAATGGGGTGTCGCTGCCGTCGTCATGGTCTGGATCGCCTTCGCGCTGCTGGGCCAGGCAGTACGCCACCTGGACCTGGCCACGGCCTATGCGCTGTGGGGTGCCATCGGCGTGATCGGCACCGCTGCCTGCGGGCGCCTGCTGTTCGGCAATCGCCTGCGGCCCATCGGCTGGATCGGCATTGCACTGGTGACGGGGGCGGTGCTTCTGCTCAGTACCGCATGAGCGGCGACGATTGCAGACCGGAGCGCGCTGTCCGACACTGCGGTTTTTCCGCAACGGAGTGCCGCCATGTTCAGCCACATCACCGTCGGTTCCAATGATCTTGCGGTCTCGCGCCGCTTCTACGACGCACTGTTCGCAGCCATCGGCGGCCGACCGGGCATGACCGATGAAGATGGAAAACTGGTCTACGTCAAGGACGGGCGGATGTTCATCGTGACCCCGCCCATCGATGGCCAGCCGGCGTGCCACGCCAATGGCGGCACGATTGGTTTCGCGCTGGAGACTCCGCAGGCAGTTCACGCCTGGCAGGACGCAGGCATCGCCCACGGCGGCAGCGCCATCGAAGATCCGCCGGGCGTACGCCACAAGGCCGGG
Organism: Stenotrophomonas sp. RS-48; assembly: GCF_030053245.1. NCBI lineage: Bacteria > Pseudomonadati > Pseudomonadota > Gammaproteobacteria > Lysobacterales > Lysobacteraceae > Stenotrophomonas > Stenotrophomonas sp. RS-48. The sequence continues at coordinate 106,598 of NZ_JASGBV010000048.1, read as the reverse complement.
CGGCAGCTGTACCTGGCCTACCTGCGCGATCCCGACGGCAACAAGTTGTGCGCCGTGCACGTGATGCGCTGAACTTCGCGGCGCGCGCGTGATACCACGCGCGTGCTGTCCCTGTGCTGTCATCGCGCGACAGCACTTCATCCTGCGTCCACCGCCGTTCAGCCAGAATCCGCCGGCTCACTCTTTGATCGACCGGAGAACGCCGCCCCGTGGAAGCCCTGGAGCCGCAACAATCCCCGGTGCGCACCCTGCGGCCTGTATTCGCCTTCGCGGCGATCATCGTCGTGGCGTTCGCGCTGTTCGTCAGCCTCTATCCAATCGGTGCCGGTCGCCTGCTGCTCAGCGCCCAGGACTGGGCGGCACTCAACGTTGGCTGGTACTACCTGCTGGCGATGACCCTCTATCTGGTGTTCGTGGTCGGCGTGGCGCTGTCCAAGTATGGTGGCATCAAGCTCGGTGCCGACCATGACGAGCCCGAGTTCAGCTATCTCTCCTGGGCGGGCATGCTGTTCGCCGCGGGCATCAGCATCACCCTGTTCTTCTTCTGTGTCTCCGAGCCGCTGACCCATTACCTGCAGCCGCCGCAGGGCGATCCCGCCGCTGGTGAGGCCGGCGCGCGCCAGGCCATGCAGCTGCTGTTCCTGCACTGGGGCCTGCATGGCTGGGGCGTGTTCGCGCTGGCGGCAATGGCCATGGCCTACTTCGCCTATCGCCACAACCTGCCGTTGGCGCTGCGCTCGGCGCTGTATCCGCTGATCGGCAAGCGCATCAACGGCCCGATCGGCTACACCGTGGATGCGCTGGGCATCGTCGCCACCGTGTTCGGCATCGGCGCCGACATGGGCTTCGGTGTCCTGCACCTCAATGCCGGGCTGTCGCACCTGTTCGACATCCCGCACTCGAACTTCGTGCAGATCGCCCTGGTCGCCAGCATGATGGGGGCGGCGGTGGCCGTGGCAGTGTCCGGCGTGGAGAAGGGGGTCCGCTGGATGGCCAACATCAACATGCTGCTGGCGATCGCGCTGGTGCTGTTCATGCTGTTCGCCGGGCCCACCCAATACCTGTTCGGCACGTTGATGCAGAACCTGGGCGACTATCTGGGCAGCGTGGTCGGCAAGAGCTTTGACGTGTACGCCTATGGCGGACGGCCGGCATGGTTGGGCGGCTGGACGGTGTTCTACTGGGCCTGGTGGATCGGCTGGGCGCCGTTCGTCGGCCTGTTCATCGCCCGCATCTCGCGCGGACGTACCATCCGCGAATTCGTGTTCGGCGTGCTGCTGATTCCGCTCGGCTTCACCCTGGCCTGGCTGTCGATCTTCGGCAACAGCGCGCTGGACCAGGTGCTGCACCATGGCCAGCAGCAGCTGGCACAGCTGGCCGTGGATGACCCACCGACCGTGCTGTACGCATTGCTTGATGGTTATCCGTGGAGCCGCACGGTGATCGCGGTGACCGTGCTGGTCAGCTTCATCTTTTTCGTGACATCGGCCGATTCGGGCGCGGTGGTGCTGTCCACGCTGTCGTCGCACGGCGGCGCTCCGGAAGACGATGGCCCGCGCTGGCTGCGCGTGTTCTGGGGCACGGTGATCGCCGTGCTCACCGCAGGCCTGCTGCTGGCGGGCAGCATCGATGCGTTGAAGTCGGCGGTGGTGCTGGCGTCACTGCCATTCTCGGCGGTGCTGCTGCTGATGATGTGGGGCCTCACCCGAGCCTTCAGTGACGAATCGCACCGCAAGCGCGCGCTGCAGTACCGGCCATCGCCGCTGATCGGCGACGATCGCCACCACCAGGGCTGGCGCCAGCGCCTGAGCCAGGCGATGCACTTCCCGGTGCGCGACCAGGTCTACCGCTTCATGGATGACACGGTGAAACCGGCGATGGAAGCCGTGGCCGAGCAGCTGCGCGGGCAGGGCTGGGATGTGCATACCCGCATCGAAGCCGGCGACATGGAACTTTCGGTCAACCATGGCGAGCAGCAGGACTTCCTGTATCGGGTGATCCTCCGCGGCTACCTGACGCCGTCGTTCGCCGCCCAGCAGCTGCGCAACCAGCGCTACTACCGCGCCGAAGTGCATCTGTTCGAAGGCAGCCAGGATTACGACCTGGTCGGATACAGCCGCAAGCAGATCATCAACGACATCATCAGCCAGTACGAGCGGCACCTGCAGTTCCTGCACCTGAGCCGGTGACGTGCAACCGCCGGGGCATGACCCGGCGGTCGGTGGTGGCGCGCAGCCACGCCATCACGGGCGCAAGAGCACCTTGCCGTTGCGGCCGGAACCTGCGCCGGCCTTGACCGCCGCGGCGACATCATCGAGTGCGAACACCTGTTCCACCGGCAGCGTCAGTTCGCCGCCGGCTGCACGCTGCAGCAGTTCGCCCACCAGCCGTCGCTTGTCGTCCACCGCCATCGCCTGGCTGACCTTGCTGCCCCAGAAGCCCTTCACGGTGGCCTCCTTGTAGATCAGGCCTCCGGCGGGGATGCGCATGGGCTCGCCGCTCATCACGCCGAAGGACACCAGCGTGCCGTGGTGGCCGAGCAGGTCGACCAGGTCACCGCTGGCGTCGCCGCCGATGGAATCCACGGCGGCCGCCGCCTGCGCTTCACCGGTCACTGCACGCACGCGGTCCTTCCAGCCGTCCACCGAGGTATCGAATACATGATCGATGCCGAGCGCCTGCAGCTGCGCGACTGCATCGGCGTTGCGCACCAGGTTGGCCACATGGACACCACGTGCCCGCGCCAGCATCGCCAGCGACTTGCCGACCGCGCCATTGGCGGTGTTCTGCACGATCCATTGGCCTGGCTCGACATGCAGGAATTCCAGCAGCATCAGCGCACTGAGCGGCATGGCAATCAGCTGCGCAGCGGTCTCATCGGGGATCGATTCCGGCATCGGAATCACCATCCGTGCCGGCGCGATGAATGCTTCGGCCCAGGTGCCGTGCACCGAGGCGGCAGCGACACGCTGACCGACCCGAAGGCCGTCGACGCCGTCGCCAACCGCGTCGACCACGCCCAGTGCCTCGCTGCCACCGATCGCCGGCAGCGTCGGCTTGTAGCCATACAGGCCGCGTACGGTCAGCAGATCGTGGTTGTGGATGGAGGCGAGCACGGTACGGATGCGCACCTCGCCAGGACCAGGTTCAGGCAGGGCGGCCTCGGCGACGGCAAGGACGTCGGACGGGTCACCGAAGGAGGAGTACTGGGCAGCGCGCATGGGGGATGTTCCGCGGAAAGTGGAGGTTGTATCGAAGTGGGGATGCGTGCGGCGTCGACAAGGCGGCGCAGACGCAACACGGCATCCTGCGACGGTTCGTCGCGGAGGGCGCTATTTACTGCATCTTGTGTTGACGATATCGATTATCCCCACTATGTTGGGGCTGTCACTCCCGGTCAGCCGCCGCCGCCGGACGATGCAAGACACGTCCCGCGGCCCGCCCCTGAAGGCTTGCCGTGTCGACGCGGCCGCCCTCGTGCGGACTCAGGTCGCCCCCACGGCCCGGATACCGGCCGCAGGCGCAGGCACTTGCCGACGATCTGGTGTTCCCGCGCTTTGGCATCCCACCCGATCGCCCCGTGCGCCGGTATCGCGTGCAGGGCCGCCATGGCATCGGCGCAATCGTGCGTGCGAGCCTGGAGACGCAGGACCATGACCGAATACACCTACCGCGCGGCCGATCCGGCCGGCGCCGGCGACGCCTTGCGCGCCGGTGGCGAGCGCGTGCCGACCTGGATCACCAAGGAGGCCGGCAACCGACGCCTGCCGTTCGACGCCGGGCGCCTGCAGCGCAGCATCGACGCCATCCATGCCGAGTTCCCGCAGCTGGACGTAGCCGACTACCGCCGCGTGGTACAGGCGATGGTTGAGCGCAAGCCCAGCATCAGTGCCGACGACCTGGTGGACCTGCTGATCCGCGAGGCGGAATCCCGTGTGGACCTGGTCGCGCCGGACTGGGAGCGGTTCGCCGCCCGCATCTACCTGCGCCGCCTGTACAAGCGCGCCAGCCGCAACCGCTTCTACGATGTCAGCCTGAAGTACGGCTCGTACGTAGGCCTGCAGGAGAGCCTGGCCGACCGTGGCGTCTACAGCAATGACATCCTGCGCTGCTACTCGAAGGAGGAGCTGCAGCAGGCCGGAGAGATGATCGATCCCGACCGCGACCGTCTGTTCGCGTACAACGGCCTGTACCTGCTGGCGACGCGCTACCTGGCCAGCGACCGCAGCCGCGAGGTGTACGAGTTGCCGCAGGAGCGCTGGCTGACCATCGCCCTGTACCTCATGCAGGAGGAGAAGCCGCGTGAGCGGCGGATGCAGCTGGTCGGCGAGGCCTACTGGGCGCTGTCGAACCTGTACATGACGGTGGCCACGCCGACGCTGGCCAACGCCGGCAAGGTCGGTGGACAGCTGTCCAGCTGCTTCATCGATACAGTGGACGACAGCCTGCAGGGCATCTATGACTCCAATACGGACATTGCCCGGGTTTCCAAGCACGGCGGGGGTGTCGGCGCCTACCTGGGCTACGTGCGCAGCAGCGGTGCACCGATCCGGGGTGTGCCCAACTCGTCCGGCGGCGTAGTGCCCTGGATCAAGCAGCTCAACAACACCGCGGTATCGGTCGATCAGCTCGGCCAGCGCAAAGGCGCGGTGGCGGTATACCTGGACATCTGGCACCGCGACATCGAGGCCTTCCTCGATCTGCGCCTGAACAACGGCGACCAGCGCCTGCGCGCGCATGATGTGTTCACGTCGGTCTGCGTCCCCGATCTGTTCATGGAGGCGGTCGAGCGTCGGGCCGACTGGTACCTGTTCGACCCGCATGAGGTAAAGCAGGCCAAGGGCTGGTACCTGCAGGACTTCTACGATGAGACGCGCGGTGCGGGCAGCTTCCGCGACCGCTACGCGGAGCTGGTGGCCGACGAGCGCATCAGCCGGCGCACCGTGCGCGCGATCGATCTGTTCAAGCGCATCATGCTCAGCCAGCTGGAGACCGGCAATCCATTCCTGTTCTACCGCGATGAAGTCAATCGCAGGAACCCGAACAAGCATGCGGGCATGGTCTATTCCAGCAACCTGTGCACGGAGATCCTGCAGAACATGAGCCCGACGCGGATGATCCAGGAGATCGTCAGCGGCGACCAGATCGTCACCACCCGCCGCGCCGGCGATTTCGTGGTGTGCAACCTGTCCTCGATCAATCTCGGACGGGCGGTCACCGCGCCGGACGATCTGCTGGCGAAGGACGTGCTGGAACGGCTGATCCCGATCCAGGTGCGCATGCTGGACAACGTGATCGATCTCAATGCCTTGCCGGTGCCGCAGGCCACGATCACCAACCGCAAGTACCGGGCCATCGGCCTGGGCACGTTCGGCTGGCATCACCTGCTGGCGCAGCAGGCGATCCCGTGGGAATCGCCGGAGGCCGAGGCGCTGGCCGACCGCCTGTACGAACGCATCAACTTCCTGACCATCCAGGCCAGTGCCGAACTGGCGAAAGAGAAGGGCCACTATCCGATGTTCGCCGGCAGCGACTGGCACACCGGCCGCTACTTCAGCGACCGCGATTACCGTGATGCGGCCTGGGAGCGCCTGGCGCGTGAGGTGGCCCGCCATGGCCTGCGCAATGGCTGGCTGCTGGCGGTCGCGCCGAACATGAGCACCGCCCAGATCGCCGGTTCCACTGCCTCGATCGATCCCATCTACAGCGCGTTCTACTACGAGGAGAAGAAGGACTTCCGACGGCCGGTCGCGGCCCCCGGGCTTTCGCTGGAGACCTGGCCGTACTACGAGAAGGGCGCCTACAAGGTGGACCAGTTCGCCAGCGTCCGGCAGAACGCCCGGCGCCAGCGCCATGTGGACCAGTCGATCAGCTTCAACCTGTATGTGCCCAGCACCATCCGTGCCAGCACGTTGCTGGAGCTGCACCTGAGCGCATGGCGCGCGGGACTGAAGACCACCTACTACGTGCGCTCCAACGACATCGACATCAGCGAATGCGAGTGGTGCTCGAGCTGATCGCTGCGCCCCAGCCGCGGTAGCGCCGGGCCATGCCCGGCGAGCGCACCGCGCGGCCACCGTACATTCCGCCGGGCACGGCCCGGCGCCATCCTCAGCAGGTAACACCATGGCAACGCCGCTTGACCGCATCAAGATCCTTGAACCACGCCATCCCAATCGCAGCACCGGCATCATCAACGGCCGCACCAGCGGCATACTGAACTGGAACGACATTCCGTACCCCTCGTTCTATCGGGCGTACAAGGAACTGTCGACCAACTTCTGGATCCCCGACGAAGTGGACATGAAGCTGGACGCACGCCAGTACGGTGAACTGTCCGGACGCGAGAAGAACGCCTACGACTCGATCATCGGCCTGCTGGCCACGCTCGATTCGCCGCAGACCCGGTTCATCTACAACGTCGCCGAGTACATCACCGATCCGGCCGCGCATGCCAATGCGGCGATCATCGGCCAGCAGGAAGTGATACATAACGAAAGCTACAGCTATGTGCTGGCGTCGATCACCGATCTGCCCAACCAGAACCGGGTGTTCGAACTGGCCCGCACGCATCCGACCATCATCAGTCGCAACGCGCCGATCATGCAGGCGTACGACGACTTCATGCGCGACAAGACCGCGGAGACGCTGCTGAAGTCGCTGATCCAGTCGTCGATCCTGGAGGGCATCAACTTCTATTCCGGCTTCGCCTACTTCTACAACCTGGTGCGGCAGAACCGCATGACCGGCACCGGCAAGATCATCAGTTTCATCAACCGCGACGAGCTGGCCCATACCAAGTTCATCAGCGAGGTGATCCGGGCCATCGTCGGCGAGAATCCGGAACTGCAGACCAACGAGCTGACGGCTTACGTACACAGCGCCTTCGAGCATGCCATCACGCTGGAGACGCAATGGTCGTCGGAAGTGCTGGATGGCATCGACGGCATCGATGTGGACGAGATGGTGCGCTACGTGAAGTACCGCGCCAACAAGATGGCCGGCATGCTGGGCATCGAGCGGCTGTACAGCGATACGACCGACAATGTGATGCCGTGGATCAAGGCCTACGCCGACAACTTCACCGAAACCAAGACCGACTTCTTCGAGATGCGCAATGCAAGTTACAAGAAGACCAACGTCGACAACGGCTTCGACGATCTCTGAGCGGGGGCCGGCGCTGGGCATCCTGATCGTGGTCGCCTCGCTCAGTGGCAATACCCGGGAGCTGGGGCGGCAGATCGCCGAGCGGTGTCGCGCGGCGGGTCACGCGGTGCATTGGCAGGAGGCCGACGACCTGCGCCAGCCGGCTCCGCTGGCGGCCGATGAAGCCGACCTCGTGCTGCTGGGCAGCTGGACCGACAACGCCGGGCGCACACCGGCGGAGATGAAGGCGTGGGTGGCCGGCATTGCTGGGCAGGGTCAGTGGCCGCGACAGGTGGCGGTGTTCGGCACCGGCGAGACACAGTGGGGCCAGGAGTACTACTGCGGCGCCGTGCACCGCCTGATCCGCTACTTCCATAGCAGCTACCCGCCGCTGGAGATTGAACAGATGCCGCACGGCGAACGCCACGCCGCCGCCATCGACGCCTGGACCGACGCAGTCCTGGCCCATTACCGGAGTACCACCGATGCAGATCATCGACGCCACCACGCCTGAGCAGCTCCAGCAGCTGCTGGCCGAACATCCCCGGGTCCTGGTGGATTTCCACAAGGACCAGTGCCCGGGCTGCCGGATGCTGGAGATGTCCCTGCAGCGTGTCGCCAGCAGCGGCGCGGGGCAGGGCATGACCCTGCTGCGGGTGCAGCTGGAAGTGCTGGGTGAAACCTTCTTCAGGGAGCTGGGGCTGCGCCAGACACCAACGCTTGCGCTGTTCCGTGACGGCAACGAACGCATCCGCCTGGCCGGATTCCAGTCGCCACAGCAGATCGAGGCCGCCATCGCCCTGCATCTGTAGAGCGGGGCCAGGCTCGACAGCGCTGCACGCGTGCGTCGAGCATGGCCCGGTGGCGGCCCTCGGCCGTCAGGCGGCGGCGAAGGTATCGACCAGCAGCTTCACATTCAGTGCCACGATCACCAGCGCGATCAACCAGGCGATCGTACCCAGCCACCGCGGCGCCACCAGTGCGCCCATGGTCACCTTGTCGGTCACGATCCGCACCAGCGGAATGATCGCGAACGGAAGCTGCATCGACAGCACCACCTGGCTCAGCACCAGCAGCTTCACCGCGCCCTGGTCGCCGAACAGCACGATCACCACCACCACCGGAATGATCGCCAGCGCCCGGGTCAGCAGCCGCCGCAGCCAGGGCGGCAGGCGAAGGCGCAGGAAGCCCTCCATCACGATCTGCCCGGCCAGCGTCGCGGTCACCGTGGAATTCAGGCCCGATGCCAGCAGTGCCACCGCGAACAGCGTCGCCGCGGCGCCCACGCCCAGCATCGGTGCCAGCAGCTGATGCGCCTGCTCGATGTCTTCCACGTCGAAGCGACCGTTGGCATGGAATACGGCCGCGGCCAGGATCAGGATGCTGGCATTGATGAACAGTGCCAGCGTCAGGGCCAGCGTGCTGTCGGTCACCGCCCAGCGCAGCGCGCTGCGGCGACCCTCGTCGGTACGCGGATACGCTCGGGTCTGCACGATGGACGAGTGGAGGTACAGGTTGTGCGGCATGACCGTGGCGCCGATGATGCCGATCGCGATGTACAGGGCGTGCGGATCGGTGACCACCTGTGCGCGTGGAATGAAGCCGCCAAGGACCGCCATGACAGGCGGCGCGGCCATCGCGATCTGGACCACGAAGCAGGCGAAGATCACCATCAGCAGCGCGATGACGAAGGCCTCCAGCGCGCGGAAGCCGCGGTTCATCAGCAGCAGCACCAGCAGCGTGTCCAGCGCGGTGATCACTGCACCCCACAGCAGCGGCAGGTCGAACAGCAGCTTCAGTGCGATGGCGGTGCCGATCACCTCGGCCAGGTCGCAGGCGATGATGGCTGCCTCGCACAGCGCCCACAGGGCCAGGTTGACCGGCTTCGGGTAGCGCGCGCGACAGGCCTGGGCCAGGTCCAGCCCGGTGGCGATACCCAGCCGCGCCGAGAGCGCCTGCAGGATCACCGCCATCAGATTGGACACGAGGATGACCGACAGCAGCAGGTAGCCGAAGCGTGAGCCGCCGGCCAGGTCGGTGGCCCAGTTGCCAGGGTCCATGTAGCCGACCGAGATCATGTAGCCCGGGCCGAGGAACGCCAGCAGGCGGAACCACCAGTGGCCCTTGTCGGGTACCGCCACCGAGGCATTGAGCGCACCCAGGCTGGCCGGGGCAGGGGCCGAAGGGTCATCGGGCGCCAGGGTGTTCATGCGCTTAATATAGCCACTGCTATATCCAATAGCAATGTGAAACAATCGTCTTTATCGCGTCACTGGTCCAGAATTCAGCTTCATTCCCGGACGACTTCGGCAGGACAGGCGCACGCGTGGGCAAGAGCGACGATTCGACATCGCCAAAGAATCCCCCCTTGATCGAGGCCGAGCGCCAGGTCGAGAGCTTCCGGCAGGTGCGCGAGGCGCACCGGATGGAACTGGTGGAGGACTATGTCGAGCTGATCTCGGACCTGCTGGCCGATGGCGGCGAGGCCCGCCAGGTCGACATCGCCACCCGCCTGGGGGTGGCGCAGCCGACGGTGGCGAAGATGCTGCGGCGGCTGGCCCGCGACGGCTGGGTCGTGCAGCGGCCCTATCGTGGTGTCTTCCTGACCGCCGAGGGCGAGGCGTTGGCCCATGCCAGTCGCCAGCGGCACCAGACGGTGGAGCGCTTCCTGTTGGCGCTGGGCGTGGATGCCGATACCGCCCGGCGCGATGCCGAAGGCATCGAGCATCACGTCAGCGAGCAGACGCTGGCGCTGTTCGAAGCATTCGTGCGCAAGGCCGAGGGCGGGTAGGGCCGGTGCCCGCGATCTGAAGGGTGGCGGTAGCGCCGGGCCATGCCCGGCGGCCGTGGAAGGAGCCGCAGATCACTCAAGCGGCGGGCACCTCGCCTGTTCCTGTGCGCATGCCCCTGCCTGCCACAGCTTCAGCACAGGCTGCAGACCCTCATAGCGCCGTCCGTGCCACCCCTTCGCCAGCACGCGACCTTCCGCGTCGATCAGCACCAGATTGGGCGGCGCGGGGCCGGCCAGGGCCTGCAGCACCGGCATGCGGGCGGCCCTGCGCGGGTCCAGTACCGGCCACGGCATGTCCTGGCGGCGCATGTAGCGGCGCAGCGCGGCCTCGCTCTCATCCTGGCTGACGTACACCACCTCGGTGTCCGCACCGGCCTGGCGCAGTGCGTCACGCACGCTGCGCAGGGTCGGCACGAAGGCATGGCAAGGCGCGCACCAGTCCGCACCGAAGTACAGCGCGATCAATCGCGGCGGCGGCGACCACTGCATCGGTCGCAGCGATCGCGCCTCTGGTCGCATCAACGACGCCGAGACCTGCGCGTGCAGGTTCTCTGCCGCGACCGGCGCGGCCAGCAGCGCGCTGCCGGCGCACAGCAGAACGCGCAGTGCTTCAGAACGCATAGCGCAGGCTGACATACCACGAGCGCGCGAAGCGGGGCCCGTAGACGTAGTCGCTGTCGCGCAGCGCGCCGGCTTCAAGATCCTTCTGCCGCTGATCGAACACGTTCTTGACTCCGGCTGCCACGGACACCTCCTGTTCGGCGCCCACCCCCAGGTGGCGATGCCAGCGGGCACCCAGGTCGGTCACCCAGAAGGCACGGGTGCGGTGCAGCTCACCCAGCCGGTTGTTCAGCACCGGCATTGAACCGGTGTGGCGCAGCGCGATGAAGGTCTCCCACGGTTCTGAAGGCAACCAGCCGAGCTGGGCCAGCCCGGTCCAGCGAGGGGTCTTGAGGTAGTCGCGGCTGTCGATCACGGTGTCGCCGCCCTCGCCGGTGTCATCGAAGATGCGCTGGGGTTCGCGGAAGCGCGAGCGGTACCACGATGCGCCCGCGGTAAGACGCCATTGCGGCGAGGGTTGCCAGCCCAGATTGGTTTCCATGCCCAGTACGTCCGAGCCCGAGGCGTTGTAGCGCAGCTGGCCGAGCTGGCCGTCGGCGCCGCGCAGGATCTCGCCCAGCGCAAAGGTGTCACGGATGCGCGCGTAGGAGGCGGTGGCGTCCCACGTCCACACGGGCTCGGCCGGATCCGAACGCCAGTCGAAGCCGAGCAGGGTGGTCAGCGCACGTTCCTCCTTCAGGCCGTCGGCATTGCGCATGCGCACCTGCTCGCCACCGAGCGTGTCCACATGCACATCCTCGACGAAGATTTCCGGTGCGCGGAATCCGCTGGCAATGCCCGCCCGCCACTTCAGGTTCTCCGTGGCCTGCCAGGCCAACGCGACACGCGGTGAGAGCACCGCGTTGTCCAGTTCGGAACTCTTGTCCACGCGCGCGCCGATCACCAGGTCGATGTCCTCGCGCAGGCTCCATTCGTCCTGCACGAAGGCGCCCAGGTTGTGGAAGCTGGCGTCCTCCAGCACGGCCAGGCGCTGGCCGTCACCGGTCCGGTTGTCGTCGCGCAGGCGCTCGTGCTTGTACTGCACGCCGAACGCCAGGGCATGCGCGCCCAGCCGCCAGTTCAACTGGCTGTCGAGGTAATGCAGCGGATTGTGCGTGCGTCCGTATTGCCGCCAGGAGCGCGAGGCGGCGCTGCCGGCCACGGTGGGGTCCAGCTCGGAGGGATCGTATCCGGCTGCCGACGGGTCGGTGACCACATCGCCGAGACCGCCATAGAAGCTGTCGCGATCGATGTCGGCGAAGGCATAGGCGAGGCGGAAGTCGATGTCCGGGCTTACTTCCTGGTCCCAGGACACGCTGCCACGCCGGTACGTGGTGTCGAGCGATTCTGCGATGTTGGCCAGATACTCCGGCTGGTCAAGGCGGTTGCCGCCGCGCCGGGTTTCATCGGTGACCTGCACGTCCACGCGCAGCCGTGTTCCCGGTGTGGGCGCATACCAGGCCTGCAGTCCACCGACCTTGAGATCCTTGCGCGTGATCTCGGTGTAGTCATCACCGTTGTAGTCGATGCCACTGTTCCAGTTGCGCTGGGCGATCACCGACAGCCCGGCATCGATTTGCGCGGCGACCAGATCCAGCCGGACATCTGCATTCTTCTGCGGCGTGCCACGCAGCACATCCACGCCGGCCTGCACATGGCCACCACTGCGCGAGGGCAGCGGCGGAACCAGGTTGATCACGCCGGCCACCGCGCCGGGTCCATACAGCGCCGAGCCACCGCCCTTGACCACTTCGATGCGATCGACGAAGCCGGCGGGAATCTGCTCCAGGCCGTACACGCTGCCCAGCGTGGACAGCAGCGGGATGCCGTCGAATAGCAGCTGGTTGTAGGCACCCGGCAGGCCCAGCAGCTGCACTTCGCTGGTGTTGCAGTTCTGGCAGTTGCTTTCCACGCGCAGGCCATTGATCAGTTCGACCGCACGGGAGAAATCGGTGGCCGCACGCAGCGCGATGTCCTCCCTGCGCAGCACTTCGGTACGGATCGGCACATCGGCAAGCAGGCGCTCGCTGCGCGTGGCGGTACTGACCTTGACCTGCACCCGGTCCAGCTGCGTGGGCGAGGGCGTGCCGGCTAGTACCGGGGTCGACAGGGCAAAGAAGATGGCGGTGGCCAGCGGAAGGTGGCACGGCGGCACGGCGTGGGGCATGGAGGCGTCGTCCTTGGGGAAGAGAGCGGCGAGGGCGACCTGGCTGGTGCACATGAAAGCAAATGCTCATAGATATAGCAATGGCTATATCAAGCGCGACGCTGCTTTCATGGGCACGGCGCAGGGCGCCTCATCAGGAACGACAGTGTTATAACATTACAATAAACGACGTCACCCCTGCCGGATGTCATATCCGGCAGGGGTGTTCAGGCGCGGGTTCCGGGCGGGACGCCGGGTGTCACCAGGCGACGCGCAGGCCGACCTGTGCACCGTGGTTGCGATAGCCGCTGTCGCCGCGCTGCACGCGCAGGTCGCCCCAGGCACTCCAGCGTTGCCCCAGCTGCAGCTGCGCGCCCGCCTGCATTTCGTAGCGGCTGTCGGGCGTCTTCGCGCTCAACAGCTCTTCATTGAAGCGCATCGAGGGATCTCGCTGGCCGCGCAGCCAGTTGACCGCCAGGAAGGGTTGTACGCGATTGCCGCGCAGGGTGCTCTGTCCAAACAGACGCACACCCAGCCGGCTGTTCAGCCCGATGCTGCGGCCATCCTCGACCCGTGTTCCGTTGTCCTCAACCAGGCTGTCACTGTCGTAGTCGGTCCAGGTCAGCTGTGCCTGCGGCTGCAGGTACAGAGTGCTGGCCTCGCGGGTGCGGATCGCCCAGGCGTAGCCGAGCTCCAGCGACGCGCTGCGGACGTCCGCATCGTAGGTTTCCGCTGCAATGCCCTCGCCCTGCACATCATTGTCGAAGCGGGCAGCCTGCACCCAGCCGTCCACGTACAGGCCGCCGCTGCTCTGTGCATCCTGCACCCAGCCCAGGTACACGCCTGCCGATTTGCCCTTGATCCTGCCGCGGGTGCCATAGCCGGACAGCATGGAGACTGCGCGGGTGGTGGCGTCGCCGGTGCCGAGCATCACGCCCACCTGGCCGCGCCCGTCGCTCCAGCGCCACAGATCGCTGCCCAGCTGCAGGACGTTGAGATGCGTGCGGGCATCGACCTGGCCGGCAATGCTGGCCTGGATCTGATCGCGGCCACCACGCACCCAGGTTCCCGGGCGCGCGCGGTCGAAGCCGGGCTCGCCGCGATCGTGACGACGTACCTGGAACATCTGCTCGGCCGCGATCTGGTTGGCCAGATAGGCACCGGGCTCCGGGCGCAGCACGGGTTCGGGATCGGGGTCAGGATCGGGAGGAGGAATCACCGGATCCTCCGGATCGCACTCCGGCAGGGAAGGATTGATATCGCACGGATTGCCCGTGTAGGCCGAGGTCAGGTACCAGTTGCCGTTGGCCGTCGTGGCCGAGCCTTTGTGCAGGAAATACTCGTACATGCCGCCGATGGCGCGGCCCTGCAGCGCGAAGCTGCCGTTGCTGGCGCCATCGACCTGGACCAGCAGGATGCCGTCGACCGTCTGCGCGCCGGCGCCCGCGACGTTGTTGACAATGACGTTGGTGGCGCCGCTGGTGGCGCCGGTCACATGCAGGCGCGAACTGGCGGCGGCGTCGCCGGCCAGCACGGTGTTGAAATGCAGGGTGCCGCCGTTGCCGGTGTAATCGCCATTGACGGTCAACTGCGGATACGCCGCCTGACCCTCCGCGCCGAGCAGGATGTGGCTGTCCGCGCCGAGGGTGAGGTTGCCGGTGCTGCTGTCGCCGGACAGCGTCCAGCGTCCGCCCTGGTCGACGATCACCTCGGCCGGGCCGGTGATCTGTCCGGTCAGCACCAGCCCATCGAGGAAGCGCAGGGTCGTGCTGGCGGTATCGGCGATGACGAAGTTGCCGTTGAGGGTGGACGTGCGAGCCGTGAAGTCCAGTGCCATGTCGGGATCGACGTCAACCAGATTGCCGTTGCCACCGATGAGCGTTGCGCCGTTCTGGACGGTGAGGCGTGCCAGATCGGGAGCACGGCCAAGCTCCATTCTCACCTTGACGGCGGGACCGGTGGTGCCCTCCACGCGTGATCCATCCACCAGTACATGCCAGTCCGCAGGGTCCGCATAGGGGGGTTGGTTCACTCTGGAATTTCCCAGTAGCAGGCCGATGTCGCTGCCGATGGCGGCGGAGCCATCACGCAGCTCGATCGAGCCGGCCAGGCTGCGCATGCCGATGGCTCCGGAGAAGGTCGAGCGCTCGGCAACGATGGTGCCGCCCCCACTGGCCTGAGCGCCAATGGCGGCACCCGACACCTTGCTGTCGATGAACTGGGCGAGGCTGAGAGGCTGCGGGGTGGCGGTAACCAGCGCGCCGGTTGAAAAGCCGAAGCCGCTGGCATTCGTGTTGACGATCTCCGACCTGAGGAAGCGGCCCTGCGAGTTGGTCATCGATGCTCCCGCTCCCGACGCATTGCTGGTAATGGTCGTGTCCGTCGCATTGACGACGCCCCCCTCGCTGGCACCCACGCGACCCACACTGACGCCATTGAGGTTCAATGTTCCCTGGACGGAAAAATCACGCCCCTCATAGGGGCTTCCGGGATCCACCGTCAGCGTGGTGCCGGCCGGGACAGAAACTGACTGGGCATGACCTGTCTGCGGCACGCCGACGCAGGCCGCCAGGGCCAGCGCAAGCGGAGCGACCTGCGCGGACAGGGCGCGTGAAGTGGACTTCATCGTGTACATGGGATCTCTCCAATGCGTTGGATGGGGCCCGTCCCCACAGGCCAAAGGCAACACTCTGCGGGGCGACAGCCTGCAGAGCCATGCAACTTTTCCAGAACCTGCGGCGGCGTCCATCCAGCTGTGGAGGGCCTATTCAGCTGCGGAACTCGCGCATGCTGGATAGTCCTGCTGAAGTGAAAACGGCATGAAGCCCCTGTCGAAGCGAGGCGAACCCCATTTCACCGATCTAAATCGTGATGAAAATCACAGATGACCGAGGGGGTGACGTCTCGAAATGCTGCATTGCAGCATTCCGGCGCAAAGCGGCAACGGTCTGGAGCCTGGCGATCAGCCGCGGCGGAAGGCGGCGGGGGTGCGGGCACCGACGATGATCATGCGGATCATCGTGGAGATCTGTTCGACCAGTTCCGGATCCTTCTCCGGCGGCAGGTCCATCGCGGTGGCGCCCATCGCGAACACCAGGCGGGTGATCGCCTTGGCCACCAGTTCCGGTGCATGCAGCACCGCGCCGTCGAGGGCCGCCAGGCGCACCAGGTCGTGCTGCAGCTCTTCCTCGAAGTAATGCAGCTCGCGCTCGACGGCGTGCTTGAAGTCATCCGAGCCGACCGCGCCTTCGCGCAGCAGGACGTGCAGCAGCTTGTCGTCCGCGCGCAGCTGCTCCATGAAGGTCTCCACCGAGACCCGCACCACGCTGGTGGCGGAGGAGGTCGCGCGCTGCCGCGCCTCGCCAATGATGGTGCGCAGCGAGCGGCCGGCCACATCAATGAGGGCCACGGCCAGTTCGTCCATGTCGCGGAACTGCCGGTAGAAGCTGTTCGGCGCGATGCCTGCCTCACGCGCGACCTCGCGCAGGCTGAGGGTGGAGAGGCTGCGGTGCGGGCCGATCAGCTTCAGGGCTGCGGCCAGCAGGTCTTCGCGGCTCACCGTACGGCGGGCCGGGCTCTGCGCATCTTCGGGTATCGACAGGACGGTGGCAGCGGCCATGAGGGCTCCGGTGGGGCAAGGCTGAATCATACCCAATCCGGTTCAATATACACGTGTATACACAGGTGTATGTGCGCCCGTATAGTGGCTGCCATGAGCGCTGTCGTCCGTCCGTCCCCGTTTTCCCTGCACCGCTGGCTGTCGCCCACGCTGTTCGATTTCTGGGCCGGCCAGCTCAATCCGTTGTGGACGCTGCGCGAGCCCTTGGCACGCCTGGTCCGACGCGAACCAGCGGGCGAGGGCGCGGCCACCCTGGTCCTGCGCTGCAACCGGCACTGGGCCGGCATGCGCGCCGGCCAGCACGTCACCCTCGGCGTCGAGCTTGAGGGGCGGGTATGGCAGCGCAGCTACAGCCCGACCCCGCTGAGTGGCCGCGAACTGGCCATTACCGTCAAGGCCGTGGAAGGGGGGCGGGTCAGCCAGCACCTGGTGAACCAGGCGCGGCCGGGAGACCTGTTCCGTATCGATGCCGCCTTCGGTGACTTCCATATGCCGGCCGCCGCGCCGGTGCTGCTGCTGGCGGCGGGCAGCGGCATCACGCCGATGCGCAGCCTGCTGCGCGAGGCCTGCCAGCGACCGCTGGGCGCGCCGGTGGACCTGTTCTACTGGGAACGCACAGCGGCCGCCATCCAGTTCCGTGACGAACTGCATACGCTGGCGGCAGCGACGCCGGGCCTGCGCGTGCACCTGCTGACCACCCGCGAGGGCGAGGTGCCGGCCGCGCGCATCGATACCCACGCCCTGCAGATTCCCGGCGATGACACGCCGCTGGCACAGCGCCATGTACTGGCCTGTGGCCCGGACGGCTTCGTTGCCGCCGCGCGCCGCCGCCTTGCGCATCAGGTGGCCGGTTTCCAGGCGGAAGCCTTCACGCCGCCCGCGCCGCTGCTGGATGCCGACGGCGAAGGCGAAGTGTCGCTGACCCTGGCACGCAGTGGGCGCCAGCTGCGCGTGCCGCGCGGCCGCTCCCTGCTGGAGAGCCTGGAAGCGCAGGGCATCAAGCCCCGGCACGGCTGCCGCATGGGCATCTGCAACAGCTGTAGCTGTGAACGCGTCAGTGGCGCTACCCGCCATCTGCGCACCGGCGATACGCATTCCGAAGCGGCGCAGCCCGTACGGATCTGCGTGAGTGCGCCGACCACCGACCTGACCCTGGATCTCTGAGGAACCGTTGCCATGACCCGCGCTACCGACCGTGCCCTGAGTCCTGCCGAAATGAACGCCTTCGGCCAGGAACTCGACGCGATCCGCGACCGTGTGATCGGCAGTCTCGGCGCGTCCGATACGCGCTATATCCGGCGCGTGGCCGCGGCCGTGCGCTGGTTCGGCGTCGGCGGCCGCAGCCTGCTGTTCCTGGCGGCGTTCTCGCCGCTGCTGTGGGCACCGCTGCTGTGGCCGGCCGCCATCGCCGGCACGCTCATGCTGGCGCTGTCGAAGATCCTGGAGAACATGGAGCTGGGCCACAACGTGATGCACGGCCAGTTCGACTGGACCGGCGACCCGAAGTTGAACGGCAACACCTACGAGTGGGACATCGTTGCCACCGCCGACAACTGGCGCAAGACCCACAACTTCCGCCACCACACCTATACCAACGTGCGCGGCATGGACGATGACATCGGCTACGGCCTGCTGCGCATCTTCCCGGAACAGCGCTGGAAGCCGTTCTATCTGCTGCAGCCGATCATCGCACCGATCTTCGCGCTGCTGTTCCAGTGGGGCGTGGCCGCCCAGGACCTGCGCCTGGGGCGCTGGCTGAAGGGCCGCATCAGCGGCCGGGCAATGTGGCTGCAGACCCGCCCGGTGGCGCGCAAGATGCTGCGTCAGGTGCTGAAGGATTACGTGCTGTTCCCGCTGCTGGCCGGCCCGTTCTTCCTGACCGTGATGCTGGGCAACCTGGTCGCCAACGGCCTGCGCAACATCTGGACCTACGTGATCATCTTCTGCGGCCACTTCACCGCTGAATCGGAAACGTTCCCCAAGGAGTGCCTGCGCAACGAATCGCGTGGCCACTGGTACCTGCGCCAGCTGCGTGGCTCGTCGAACATCAGCGGTGGTTTCCTGATCAACGTGCTGTCGGGCAACCTCAGCCACCAGATCGAACACCACTTCTATCCGGATCTGCCGGCCAACCGCTATGCGGCCATCGCCAAGGAAGTGAAGGAGATCTGCCTTCGCTACGGTCAGCACTACAACAACGGTTCGCTGCCACGGCAGTTCGGCCAGGTGGTGTGGCGCATCCTGCGGCATGCCTTCCCCAGCAAGCCGCGCCGCCTGCCGATGCCGGACATCATGACGGCGCCGGCACCGGCCAACGCGGGCTGATCGATGCGGCCGGCCTGTGCGGCCGGCTCAGCCCGCGCTCTCCTGCGGCGCCGGCTGTTCGCGCTGCAGCCGGCGCAGAAACACCTGCATTTCCTTCCGGGCCTGCTGGTCGCCCTGGTGGCTGGCCACGCTCAGGCCCCGTTGCCATGCCTCGCGCGCCGCCTGCGGCTGGCCACCCGCCAGCCAGGCCTTGCCCAGCAGTTTCCACGCCGCCGAGTACTGCGGATCGAGTGCCACGCAGCGGCCCAGATGGGTCGCCGCGCGCGCCGGATTGCCGGCGTCGAGCCAACCCTTGCCCAGCCCGAAGCGCAGCAGCGCGCTGTCGTGGCCGTTGGCGAGCAGGTCCTCCAGTGCTTGGATGTTCATGGCCGTACCTCCCGCAGGGTGTCCAGCGGCCCCGGCAGGAAGCGGCCACGGTGGAACATCAGCGGTGCACCGCCGGTTTCGTTGACCTCGATGATGCGGCCCGCCAGCAGCAGGTGATCACCCACGGGCCATTGCGCATGACGGGTACAGGTCAGGTGCGCGACTGCGCCGGCGATGCGCGGCGGTGCGTCGTCTTCGTCTGGAAGCAGGGGTACGTCGTCGAAACGATTGCGCACCTGGGGATCGGCGAACGTGCGCGCCAGTGCTTCCTGGTCCGCGGCCAGCACGCTGATCGCGAAGCGCGTCGCGCGCTGGAAGGCCTGCAGGCTCTGTGCGTGCAGGGCCAGGTTCCACAGTACCAGCGGCGGCTGCAGCGACACGGGCACGAAGGAATTGATGGTCAGGCCCAGCGGTCTGCCCCGTGCGTCACGGGTGCAGACGATGGCCACGCCGGTAGGGAAGTGGCCGAGCAGCCGCCGCAATGCACGCGGCGGCAGACTGACCGAGGGTGCCGGGGCCGGGGCGGGGAAAACCCCGGCCCACGGCCCGGCGTAATGGGGAATGCCGGTGCTCATGCGCCGCCCGCCTGGCGGTAACGGCGACCGACTTCGGCCCAGTCGATGATGTTGAAGAACGCCCCGATGTAGTCCGGACGGCGGTTCTGGTAATGCAGGTAATACGCGTGCTCCCACACATCCAGGCCGAGGATCGGCGTGTTGCCGGACAGGCCGGCCGCCGCGCCCATCAGCGGGCTGTCCTGGTTGGCGCTGCTTTCAACCCGCAGGCGGCCATCGCGATCACTGGTCAGCCAGGCCCAGCCGCTGCCGAAGCGGGTCAGCGCCGCCTTGCTGAAGGCATCCTTGAAGGCATCGAAGCCGCCGAGGTCACGGTCGATGGCCGCCGCCAGCACCTCATCGGGCGTGCCGCCGCGTGCGCTGAGCACGGTCCAGAACAGGCTGTGGTTGGCGTGGCCGCCACCGTTGTTCCGGACTGCGCTGCGCTGGGCCTCCGGCACGGCATCGAGGCTGGCGATCAGCGCCTCGACCGGCTGTTCGGCGAGGCCGGCCTGCTCGACCGCGGCATTGAGGTTGTTGACGTAGGTCTGGTGGTGCCTGCTGTGGTGGATCTCCATCGTCCGCGCATCGAAATGCGGTTCGAGGGCATCGTAGGCATAGGGGAGCGGGGGAAGCGAGTACGACATTGAAGCAGTCTCCGTAGCGAAGGCCAGCGGGCTGGCCGTGGGGAGACTGTTATCGCACCTCAACATTGGTTGAGGTCAACCCGCCTGCGCCATCATCCACTCAACCCAGCCAATCCCTGCACGCCCCATCCACCTGATTGCCGCACGCCTGCTGCATCCACTGCTGCAGCCGCGCCAGCGTCTGCGCCCCCTGGTGCTTGCCACTCCATGCCTTCAGCTGCCCGGCCAGGCGCTCGAAGCGCTGGCGGGTGCGCTGGTGGTAGCCCGACGGCTGCGCCTCCAGTTCGGCGATCAGCGAGGCGGTCGCCTGTTCGATGCGCGGTGCATCGTCCGGCGCCAGCTTCAGCAGGCCTTCCACATACAGCACACCCCACTGCACGCGGGTCGCCGGGCCCTGCGCACCGTCGTAGGCCCGCTTCAGCCACTCCAGCGCACCGGCGGTGTCACCGCGCTGCTCGGCCAGTTCGGCCAGCTCGGGCATGTAGTAGTACGGCTGCTCGCTGCGCTTCAGTTCGGCCAGCAGCAGCGACTCCGCGCCGGCGTCGTCGCCGACCTGGCGCAGTGCGTAGACCGCGCTGCTGATCGTAGCCTGGCGTGCATGCGCATCGGTGGCGGCGGCATCGGCGGCGGCCACGCGCTGCTTGACCCGATCAACCAGAGTAGCGGGCAGTGCGCCCTTGGGCTGTTGCAGTCGGGCCAGCGATACTTCGGTCAGCGCGCGCGACAACGCGTCGCCGGCGCGGTCGCCACGCTCGGCGTCTGCGCGCTCGAGCGCGACCAGCAGTTGCTGTCCCAGGGTGTTGCTGGTGGCGGGCCCGGTACTGGCCTGCTTGACCAGCTGTACGCCCGCATAGCCCAGCAGCTCGCGGTTGCGTCGTACCTCCGCGGGGTGCGCCAGCACGGCCTGCAGCAGCTCGCGCACTTCGGTGGGCGAGGCATCGGGCTTTTCGGCTGTCGCCAAGGCAAGCAGAGCGAAACGGCGCTGCAGGGCGGCCTCCGGTGCGGCCTTGGACAGCTGGCGCAGCACGTCCTGGCTGTTGCGTTCGCCGGCCAGGCGGTTGGCGTCGACTTCCCAACCGTAGTCGCCCAACACCTGCCAGTCTTCGGCGGCCAGTTGCTCCGGCGTCGTCAATGCGGTGGCCAGGGTGGCGGCAACGGCACTGCGGCGGCCTGCGGCCACGGTCAGTGCCCGGGTCAGTTCGGCGGCATCGTTGCCGCCGGCCACGCGGGTGATTTCGTTGCGCTGTGGGTCCAGCACGATCAGGGTCGGATAGCCGCGCACGCCGAAGCGCTCGCCCCAGGCCTGCGCACCTTCCTCGTCGCCATCCAGGTAGACGGGAACGAATTTGCTGGTCAGCGCGATGAAGGCCGGGTCCTTGAACAGACCCGCCTTGAGCTGGTTGCACGGTGGGCACCAGACCGCACCCCAGTACAGCAGCACCGGCTTGCCGCTGTCGGCGGCTTCGGCGAAGGCGTCGTCGACGTCGCCCTGGCGCCAGGCGATGGCGGACGCCGGTGCGGGGGCCTCGGCGGAGTTGGCGGTGGAAACCGGGGCCGGGGTGCAGGCGCTCAGCGCCGAAGCCAGCAGCAACACGGAAAGCGCAACGCGCATCGGCAGCATCTCGAAGGGCAGGGTGACAGGCCATTGTAGGAATGACGGCAGAGGCTGCTGATTCAGTTTGCTCATGAAGGGTGCGCTGCAGGGCATGACGTCCGCCGCCCGCACCCTCTGCCGATACACCACCCCATTGAACCCACCGGCTTGGCACGCACCTGCGGCAGGGCTCCACGCTAAGCTGACAGCATGAGCGATTTCAATTCTGCCTACGCTGCGCTGTTTGCAGAACAGGGCCTGAGCCTGGGACTGATGACGCCGGTGGCGGCGCACGGGTTGGCCGATCCGCATGAGGCGCGGCGTATCGCCCGGTTGGCCGATGACCTCGGCTTTGCCGCGCTGTGGACGCGCGACGTGCCCTTGATGGTGCCGCAGGGACCGGAGGCGACCGCGAGCGCGCTGGATGATCCCTTCCTGTGGCTGGGCATGCTGGCCGCCGCGACAGAGCGCATCGTGGTTGGCAGTGCGGCCATCGTGCTGCCATTGCGCCAGCCGCTGCAGGTGGCGAAGTCGGCCTTGAGCCTGGACCGCATCAGCGGCGGGCGTTTCGTGCTGGGCCTGGGTTCGGGTGATCGCCCGGAGGAATTCGCCGCGTTCGGCGAGGATCTGGAGGGCAGGGCCGCGACGTTCCGTGAGCGCTGGTCGTTGCTGCGGGCGGCGCTGTCGCCGCAGGCACACGAGCGGGCCGCCGTGCTGCAGGTGACCGGAGGCTTCGACGTGCTGCCTGCGCCGGCCGCGCGCATTCCGATGCTGGTGGTGGGTACCGCCAGGCAGAGCCTGCAGTGGATCGCCCGTGAGTCTGAAGGATGGGCCACCTATCACCGCGAGGAGGCTGCCCAGGAGGGACGCATCGGTCTGTGGCAGCAGGCGTTGGCGCAACAGGGCGCGGCGGGCAGACCGTTCGTGCAGTCGATGCTGCTGGACCTGCAGGCGGACCCGCAGGCACCCGCCGAGCCGTTGCCGCTTGGCCTGAAGGTCGGCCGCGATGGCCTGCGTGACTATCTGCTGCGCGTGCATGCGCAGGGCGTGGCGCATGTGATGTTCAATCTGGTCGACAACGGCCGGCCGGTGGAGGCCGTGCTGCGCGAGATCGGGGAGCGGGTGCTGCCGCATATCCCCCGGTAGCTGTGCTGCGCCCGCCGGGCATGGCCCGGCGCTACCGATGTGTGGGCATCTGCGATGCGGCGAGTGTGACCCGACGGTGTCCTGAACGTTCGCATCTGCGTATCATTCGCATCTTCTGTCCCTGCAGGAGCCCGATGTGACCCCAGGCAATCCCATGCACCCCGTCGGACGGCTGTTCGCCGTGGTTGCCTTCATCGAGGCCATCACCTGGGCCGGCCTGCTGGTGGGCATGTGGCTGAAGTACGGCCCGCAGGCCAACGTCGCCCTGGTCAAGGTGTTCGGGCCGCTGCATGGCGTGGCGTTCCTGGTGTACGTGGCCGTGACCCTGTTCTCCGCAGTGCGCCTGCGCTGGCCATGGTGGGCCAGCGCGCTGGCCCTGCTTGCTGCTGTCCCGCCGCTGGTCACGCTGCCGCTGGAGTGGTGGTTCCGCCGTCGCGGCCTGCTGTCGCCGCGTGTGACGCGCTGACACGGCTGTTGCGGGTCCATTCAATTGAATGGGTATCAAATGCAAATACGAGCCGTTATCATTTAAGGGTGATGCCGCTGCGTGACGTGGCGGCATCGGGCGGAGCGTCGTGCTGGCGTTCTGCCGTCCTTCCCTGTCACGGCTGGTGTTCCATGCACGCACGTCCCGTCGTTCCCGGTTTGCCGGCCCTGGTGTTGGCGGCCCTGATCGGCACCATGGCCATGATGTCTTTCGTCGCCGTGATCGGCCCGGTGGTCCGGCTGCTGGGCCTGTCCGAATGGCACGCGGGCCTGTCGGTGACGGCCGCCGGCGTGCTGTGGATGCTGGCGGCTCGCCGCTGGGGCCAACTCAGCGACCGCATCGGTCGCAAGCGCGTGCTGCTGCTGGCGATGGGCGCGTACATCGGCGTCTACCTCGCGCTCGCCATGTTCATCGATGTGGCCCTGCAGGTCACGCCGCCGGTGGTTGTGTCGGTGCTGGTGCTGGTGGGCGCGCGCGGGCTGATCGGGCTGTTCTATGCCGCCGTGCCACCGACGGCCGCAGCCTTGATCGCCGACCAGGCGCCGGCCGGCCAGCGCACGCAGTTTCTCGCCCGTCTGGGCAGTGCCAATGCACTGGGGATGGTGCTGGGCCCAGCGGCAGCAGGCTGGCTGGCCTACACGCATCTTTCGCTGGCGCTGTATGTGGCCGCGCTGTTGCCGCTGCTGGCGCTGGCACTGCTGGCGTGGCGTCTGCCTTCGACAGCGCCGGCAGCGGCGGCATCGTCAGCACGACGGACGCCCCTGCGCCGTCTGGACCGGCGCCTTCGGCTGCCCCAGCTGGCCGCGTTCCTTGCAATGGTGTCGGTGACCATCGCGCAGGTGACGGTCGGCTTCTTCGCGATCGATCGCCTCGGCCTGGCAGCGGCTGAAGGCGCGCGCATGGCCGGCATCGCACTGACGGCTGTGGGCGTCGGGCTGATCCTGGCGCAGGCACTGGTGATGAAGCTGGAGGTGCCACCGCGGCGCTGGATCGTGCTGGGTGCATTGATCGCCGGTATCGGCTTCGCCTCGGTCGCCGCCGTGCAGCAGTCCTGGCAGCTGCCGGCGGCCTATGCGCTGGCGGCATTCGGCATGGGCTTCGTGTTCCCGTCGTTCCAGGCGCTGGCCGCCGATGCGGTGCAGGCACACGAACAGGGTGCCGCCGCCGGAACGGTCGCTGCGGCACAGGGGCTGGGCATGGTGGTCGGGCCGATGCTCGGCACGCTGTTGTATCGGGGCGGGCCGAGCCTGCCGTATCTGCTGGTCGGTGTGCTGCTGCTGTTGCTGTGCGTGCTGGCGGCAGCGCACCGGATGAAGGAGGCGACATGAACGATTCGCTCAGGGACGATGCATGGCAGGAGACGGCGCCGTTGCCGTTGCCGGCTGCGGATGACCCCACGCTGTTCCTGCTGCAGCATGCAGGGCAGCATGTGCATGCGCGTGGCTGTCGTGCGGCGCTTGCGTCCGGTCCGCTGGTGACGCTGGCCGGGCGCGTGGCTGCGTTCTTCGCGCAGCAGCGGGGCGGGCCGGGCCTGCTGGTCGGAGCGATTCCGTTCGAACCACGTGCTGACGATGCGCTGTACCAGCCCGAACGCGTGCTGCCTGCGTTGCCGGTGCAGCCGCAGGCTGCGCCGGCGCTGGAGGGTGTCGTGCAGGCCGAACCTTCGGCGGACGACTACGCCGCAGCGGTGGATAGGGCAGTACAGGCCCTGCGTGATCCCCGACAGGACCTGCACAAGGTGGTACTGGCGCGCAGCCTGTTGGCACACACACGCCACGCCCTGACGCCCGATGTGCTGCTGGCGAGACTGGGAGCCGATCCGTCGGTAGCGACCTACGCGGTGCCGCTGCCGGTGGAGCTGGGCCAGGCCCCGGCATGGCTGGTCGGGGCGACGCCCGAGCTGCTGCTGCGCAAGCGCGGCGCGCAGGTGCTGTCGCACCCGCTGGCCGGCTCAGCCCGACGCAGTGCGGATCCGGTGCAGGACGAGCGTGCCGCGCAGACCCTGCTGGCGTCGGCCAAGGATCACGACGAGCACCGTCATGTGGTCGAGGCCATCGTTGATGGCCTCTCTCCCTATTGCAGCCATATCGACGCGCAGGCGCGGCCGGTGCTGCATGCCACGGCCACCATGTGGCACCTGGGCACCCGCATCCATGCCACGTTGAAGGATCCACGGGTGCCGGCCGCCGCCCTGCTGGCGCAGCTGCATCCCACGCCCGCCGTATGCGGCACGCCGCAGCAGGCGGCGCTGCAGCGCATCCGCGAACTGGAGCCGGTTCCACGCGGTTTCTACGCCGGTGCCGTGGGGTGGCTGGACGCGCAGGGCGACGGCGACTGGTACGTCGCCATCCGCTGCGCACGACTGCAGGGCACGCAGCTGCGCCTGTATGCGGGCGCCGGCATCGTCGCCGGGTCGCAGCCGCAGGCCGAAGTGGCCGAAACCGCAGCGAAGTTTGCTGCCCTGTTGAACGCGTTGGGCGTCAGTGAGCCCGCGCCCCCGACCGAGCCCCTCGCATGAGCCGATCTCCTTCCCGCCTGCCATTGCAGCAGGTATGGCCCGAAGACCGGGTCGCCCACTATCGCCGGATGGGGCATTGGCGCGGGGAGACTTTCCCGGCCTTCCTGCGCGAGCGCGCCGAACGCTACGCCGATGACATCGCGGTGGTGGCAGGTGATGTCCGACTGAGCTATGCGCAGCTGTGGCACGAGGCCGGGCGCATCGGCAGCGGCCTGCTGGCGCTGGGCCTGCAGCCCGGTGAACGGGTGCTGGTGCAGCTGGGCAACAGCGCGGGCTTCATCGCCACCGTCTGCGGCCTGTTCCGCGCCGGCCTGGTACCGGTGTACGCGTTGCCCGCGCACCGCATCACCGAGCTGGTGCACTTCGCCACGAAGGCCGAGGCCAGTGCCTTTGTCACCGCCGATGTGCACGAGGGTTTCGATCATCGCGGGCTGGCACGGGCACTGCAGGCGGAGGTGCCGGCCCTGCGCCACGTGGTGATCGACGGCGATGCGGAGGAGTTCGTCGCGCTGGCGAACCTGCAGGGCGACCGCAGCCAGCTGCCGGCCGACCCGGATCCGCAGTCGGTGGCGTTCCTGCAGCTGTCAGGTGGCAGCACCGGCCTGTCCAAGCTGATTCCGCGCACGCACGACGACTACATCTATTCGTTCCGTGCCAGCAACGCGATCTGCGGGATCGACCGCGACAGCGTGTATCTGGTCGCATTGCCGGCCGCGCATAATTTTCCGATGAGCTCGCCGGGCTTCTTCGGTGCGCTGTATGCCGGTGCCCGCGTGGTGCTCAGTCCGGGGCCGGGCCCGGATGTCGCGTTCCCGCTGATTGCACGCGAGAAGGTGACCTGCTGTGGGCTGGTGCCGCCGCTGGCCCTGCTGTGGGCGCAGGCAGCGGCATCGACGAAGCACGATCTGTCCAGCCTGCGGGTGCTGCAGGTGGGCGGCGCAAAACTGGTGCCGGAGGCCGCGCGGCGCGTCATCGATGGCCTGGGCTGCACGCTGCAGCAGGTGTTCGGCATGGCCGAAGGCCTGGTGAACTACACCCGCCTCGACGATCCCGAGGAACTGGTGGTGGCCTGCCAGGGACGTCCGATCAGCCCTGACGACGAAGTCCGTGTTGTCGACGACCACGATCAGCCGGTTGCCGAGGGCGAGATCGGACATCTGTTGACCCGCGGCCCGTACACCATCCGTGGGTACCACAACGATGCCGCGGCCAACGCGCGCTCGTTCACCGACGACGGCTTCTACCGCACCGGCGACCGCGTGCAGCAGCTGCCCGGGGGATATCTGGTGGTGCAGGGGCGTGCCGGGGACCACATCAACCGTGCCGGCGAGAAGATCTCCGCCGAGGAGATCGAAGACCATCTGCTGGCCCATCCGGGTGTGTTCGATGCGGCGGTGGTGTCCATTCCCGATGAGTACCTGGGCGAGCGCAGCTGCGCCTTCGTCATCCGCCAGGGCGAGCCGATCACGGCGCCGGCACTGAAGGCCTGGATGCGCGGGCGCGGGCTGGCGGCGTTCAAGGTGCCGGACCAGGTGGTGTTCGTGGACAGCTTCGATACAACGGCGGTCGGCAAGATCAGCCGCCGCGAACTGCGTGCGCAGCTGCGTGCGCGTCATCTGCAGCAGACAGGAGGAACGCGCTGATGGCGCTGCCCCGCATTGCTTCATATTCCCTGCCGACCGCCAGCGAGTTGCCACAGCCGCGCGGCCCCTGGCACCCGCAGCGCGAGCGGATCGCGTTGCTGGTGCACGACATGCAACGCTACTTCCTGGCAGCGTTCGACGCGGACAGCGAGCCGCTGCGCCCCGCCGTGGACAACGTCGCGCGCCTGCTGGCGCACTGCCGGGCGCAGGGAATTCCCGTGTTCTATACCGCCCAGCATGGCGATCAGGACCGGCGCGACCGCGGCCTGCAGGCCGACCTGTGGGGGCCCGGCATGCGCCGGAGTGACGAACATGAGCCGATCATCACCGCGCTGGCCCCGCAGCCGGGCGAGCACGTACTGGTCAAGCATCGCTACAGCGCCTTCCAGCGCAGCAACCTGGAGACGCTGATGCGCGCGCGCGGGCGCGACCAGTTGCTGGTGACCGGTGTGTATGCGCATATCGGCTGCACCGCGACCGTGGTCGAAGCCTTCCAGCGTGATATCGAGGCATTCATCGCCGCGGATGCGGTCGCCGACTTCTCGCGCGCCGATCATGAGCAGGCGCTGCACTGGATCGCACGGACCTGTGGCGTACCGATGACCACCGGCCAGCTGCTGGAGACACTGTGATGGATAGGACGGGCGATGTGCTTGACCTGGAACGGATGCGCGCGGACGTGGCGCGCGTGCTCGAATGCGAGCCGGCCGACATCGGCGATGACGACAACCTGATCGATCTCGATCTGGATTCGATGCGCATGCTCGGCCTCGTTCTTGCGTGGAGCAACACTGGCCTTCCGCTGGAGTTCTCGCAGCTGGCCGAGCACACCACGCTGCGCCAGTGGTGGCAGGTGGTGCAACGGCTGCAGGCCGCGCAAGGCGCATGAACGGTGCAGCGCCAGCCTCACCGGTGGCATTGACCGAGGCCCAGGCGGGGCTGTGGTATGCCCAGCGCCTGGCTCCCGACAACCCTGCATTCAACACGGCCCATGCCGTATGGATCGACGGCGCGCTGGACGTGGCGGCGTTCACGGCCGCCGCCAACCAGGCGGCGGCAGAGGCGCAGGCGCTCGCACTGCGCTTCACGGAAGGCAGCGATGGCCAGCCGCTGCAATGGCATGAGCCGGCGCATGTACCGCTGCTGGCAGTCCATGATCTTTCCAGCGCTGCCGATCCGGTGGCCGACGCCAACGCCGCGATGCGGGCCGACCGGCTGAGCCCGGTCGATCCCACCCGCGACCGGATCAGCCAGCAGGTGCTCTACGCACTGGGAGGCCAGCGCTGGGTCTGGTACCTGCGCGTTCACCATCTCGGCGCTGATGGCTATGGCATGGCACTGTTCAGCGATCGTGTCTGCGCGCTGTACGCCGGGCGCGGCGGCGATGCGCTGCCGCCCCTGGCCGGTGTACTGGCCGACGATGCGGCATACCGCATCGATCCGCGTCGCGAGATGGCCGGTGCCTGGTGGCGCGACCACCTGCGGGACGCGCCGGCCGCCGCTGGTCTGGCCGGCGTCGCCGCCGCCAGTGATGACGCGTTGCGCTGGGTGCAGCCGCTGGATGCCGCCTTCCGTGAAGAGCTGCTGCAGGCATCGGTGCGCTGGCTGCAGCCGTGGCCGGATGTGCTGGCCGCACTTGCGGCCGAGTACCTGCGGCGGATGAGTGCGGCCGAGGAAGTGGTGCTGGGGGTGCCCTACATGGGGCGCCTGGGAAACGCGTCGGCGCGCGTGCCCGCGATGGTGATGAACGTGCTGCCGCTGCGCGTGGCCGCTGCCGAGGGCAGTGTCGAAAGCTACACCCGTGGCATCGGCCGGCAGTTGAGCCAGAGCCGCAGGCATGGCCGGTATCGCGGCGAACAGCTGCGGCGCGATCTGGGCCTGGTCGGTGCGCAGCAGCGCCTGCATGGCCCGCTGGTGAACATACAGCCGTTCTACAGGCCGCTGGCGCTGCCCGGCGTGCAGGCCACGCTGCAGGTGCTGTGCACCGGGCCGGTGGAGGATCTGGTGCTGGGCTTCCGCGGTGATGGCCAGGCGCTGCTGGATCTGGAGATCGAGGCGAACCCCGCCCTGTACAGCGACGCCGACGTGCAGGCGCATGCGCAACGGCTGCTGCATTTCGTGTCGGCGGCGCTGGATGCCGACGACATTGCCAGCGTGCCACTGGCCACCGCGGCAGAGGTCACGCAGGTGGTTCACCGCTTCAACGCGACCACCCATCCATTGCCTGAAACCACACTGGTGGAACTGTTGCAGCAGGGCATGGATCGCGACCCTCAGGCAACGGCGCTGGTCTGCGGCGACGCCACGCTTGAGCATGCCGCGCTGGAGGCACGCAGCTTCGCACTGGCGGCACAGCTGCGCGCGCTGGGGGTGGGGCCGGGCAGTGTGGTGGCGGTCGCGCTGCCGCGTTCGATGGAGCTGGTCATCGCCCTGGTGGCCGCGCTGCGTGCCGGCGCCGCCTATCTTCCGCTGGATCCTGCACATCCCGACGAGCGCCTGGCGCGCATCCTGCGCTCGGCGCGTCCGGCCTGCGTGCTGGCCGACAGCACGATGGCGCACCGGGCCGCAGGCGTGCCGGTGCTGCCGCCCGATCAATGGATGGCACAGGGGGCTGCCGCGCCCTGGCCGGACCCGGCGCCGGATGATGCGGCCTATGTGATCTACACCTCAGGCTCGACCGGCGAACCCAAGGGCGTGGTCATCGAGCATCGCGCCATCGTCAACCGCCTGCTGTGGATGCGCGAGCACTACGGCTTCGGCGCAGACGACCGCGTGCTGCAGAAGACGCCCGCCACGTTCGACGTGTCGGTCTGGGAGTTCTTCCTGCCGCTGCTGTGCGGCGCCACGCTGGTTCTCGCGGGTCCGGATGCCCATCGTGATCCCACCGAGCTGGCCCGGCTGATCCGCGCGCAGGCCATCACCACCGCCCACTTCGTCCCGTCGATGCTGGACGCCTTCCTCGCGGCGCCCGCCTCGCAGGGCCTGCAGCTGCGCCGGGTGTTCACCAGCGGCGAAGCGCTCGACGCCTCGCTCCGCGACCGCTTCCATGCCCGCATCGACGCGCAGCTGCACAACCTGTACGGGCCTACCGAAGCCGCGGTGGACGTCAGTTACTGGCCAGCCCCGGCAGGCGATCGCTCACGCCCGGTCCCGATCGGCTTCCCGGTCTGGAACACCCGCCTGTATGTGCTCGATGCACGCATGCAGCCTTTGCCGGTGGGCGTGCCGGGCGAGCTCTACCTCGGCGGCGTGCAGCTGGCACGAGGCTACCTGGGCCGCGACGATCTCACCGCCGGACGTTTCCTGGCCGATCCCTTCCTCGCGGGCGAGCGCATCTACCGCACCGGGGACGTTGCACGTTGGCGCAGCGACGGAGCGGTCGAGTATCTGGGCCGCAGCGACCATCAGGTGAAGCTGCGCGGTCTGCGCATCGAGCTGGGGGAGATCGAGGCGGCGCTGCGGGAACTGCCCGGCATGGAGCGCGTGGAAGTGCTGCTGCGCCACGACCTTCCCGGTGAGCCGCGGCTGGTCGCCTACGTGCCAGCGGCAATGGCCGACGCCGCTGCCCTGCGCGCGCACCTGGCGGCGCGCGTGCCAGACTACATGGTGCCGTCGGCGTTTGTCGGGGTCGATCACTGGCCGGTGACCACCAACGGAAAGCTGGATCGCAGCGCGCTTCCGAAACCGCCGGAGGTCGGGATGACCGGTGTCGCACCGCGCACGCCACTGGAACATGCGCTGGCCGCCTTGTTCGCACAGGCACTGGGCCGTGAGCAGGCCGTTGCGGTGGATGCGGACTTCTTCAGCCTGGGGGGCGACTCGCTTTCGGCCGTGCACCTGCTGCTGGCCATCGAACAGCGCTGGCGCTGCGAGCTGGGCCTCGGCGTTCTGTTCGCGGAGCCGACGGTGGCGGCGCTGGCCCGGCGTATCGCCGAACCCCCGATGCTGGCCGATCATGCCTTGGGCCCGGTCATCGCGTTGACCACGACCGATGGGACTGAACCCCCGCCGCTGTTCGTGCTGCACCCGGCAGGCGGCATCGCCTGGAATTACCGCGCGCTGGCGCGTGCGCTGCAACCGGCGCGGGCCGTGTACGGGCTGCAGTCGCCGGCGCTGGACGCCGCGCAGCCGCTGCCGGCCAGCATCGAGGCGATGGCCAACGAGTACGTGCAGCGTGTAGTGACCCTGCAGCCGCGCGGGCCGGTGCACCTGCTCGGCTGGTCGGTGGGGGGGATCATCGCCCAGGCGATGGCCGTGCGCCTGCACGAGATCGGTCGCAAGGTCGGCGAGCTGGTCCTGCTCGACGCCTATCCCAGTGAATGCTGGCGGGCCGAGCCGGAGCCGGATCCGATCGCTGCGCTGCGGGCGTTGCTGGCCATCGCCGGCCACGATCCGGACGCACACCCGGAACTGGACAGCCGCGAGCGCATCCTGGCCTTCCTGCGTCGAGGTGGCAGTGCGCTGGGCAGCCTGCCCGACGTAGTGCTGGACGGCGTGGTGCGCGCGGTCACCGGAACCAACCGCCTGATCCGCGAGCACCACCACCGGCCATTCGACGGCACCCTGGTGCATGTGCGCGCAGGGCGGGACCACCATGCACGACCACAGCTGCAGTCGGCGCTGTGGAAGGCGCACGCGCGCACGGTGCAGGCGCTGGAACTGCCGTTCCTGCATGCCGAACTGACCGGCCGTGATGCGGTGGCGCAACTCGCGCCATGGCTGTCGGCGCGACTGCGGCATTGGGATGAACAACAGGAGATCGCAACATGCAGTTGACCGGTTTTGAGGGTCGCGTGGCGCTGGTGACCGGCGCAGCCGGGGGGATCGGCACCGCGCTGGTGAAGCTGCTGGTCGCCGCCGGCTGCCAGGTGGTGGCCACCGACCGCGAGTCGCCCGCGATCGTGGGCGAGCGCGTCCATGCCTGTGCGCTGGATGTCAGCGACAGCGCAGCGGTCGATGCGCTCATCGACCAGGTAGAGGCGAAGATCGGACCGATCGCCCTGGCGGCCAGTGTGGCCGGCGTGCTGCAGGTCGGCGCGGTGACGGATACCTGTGATGCCGATTGGCGCCGTGTTTTCTCGGTCAACGCTGACGGTGTGTTCCATCTCGGCCGCGCACTGGCGCGGGTGATGTCACCGCGCAGACAGGGCGCCATCGTCACCGTCAGCTCGAACGCCGCAGGCGTGCCGCGTCACGGCATGGCGGCCTACGCTGCCTCGAAGGCGGCAGCGACCATGTTCACCCGTTGCCTGGGCCTGGAGCTGGCGCCACTGGGCATCCGCTGCAACATCGTCGCACCCGGTTCGACGCTGACCGCCATGCAGACCGGCATGTGGGAAGACGCGTACGGTGCCGAGCGGGTGATTGCCGGCAACCTCGACACCTACAAGGCGGGCATTCCCCTGCGCAAGCTGGCTACGCCGGAGGACGTTGCCCAGTCGGTGATGTTCCTGCTGTCCGAGCAGGCCGGGCATGTGGCGATGAGTGACCTGTACGTCGACGGCGGCGCCACGCTGCGCGGCTGACCCCCTGATGCAGGGCCGGGCCTCAACCGGGGTTGCGGGGCTTGCGCGCGCGCTTCGGTTTCGCCGCATCACCGCCGCTGGCCGCACCGTCCTGCAGCGCCTGCAACCACGACAGGGTATCGACGTAATCGATGAAGTGGCGCAGATAGCCGGGGCTGGCGGCCTGCATCGAATCGAGCATGCGCTGCACCAGCACCGCAGAGTTCAGCGGGCCGCCGTCTGCGGGGGCCTCGGTGCGCAGCGAACGGCGCACCTGCAGTTCACTGCGCAGCTCCGACCACTCGTGCTGCACCTGCTGCAGCATCGGCACCTGCGGGTAGTCCGCCAGCGAGCGCGACCCCGCATCGAGATCGCGCACCAGTGCACGCAGCCCCTCCAGCGCTGGCAGCTTATCTGCCATCCGGTGCCCTGGGCCTGGGAATCGGCGCGATCTCCACGCGGCGGTTGCGCGCGCGGCCATCTTCGCTGGCATTGGAGCTGACCGGCTGCTCGCTGCCGAAGGCGGCGGCGAACACCGCATCGGCCGGTACGCCATCGGCGATCAGGGTACGGGTCACCGTCAGCGAACGCTGCGCGGACAGTTCCCAGTTGTCGGCGAAACGACGGTTACCTTCGCGCACCGGCGCATCATCGGTGAAGCCGCTGACCATCAGGATCTCTTCGCGGCTGCCCAGGTAGGCAGCCAGCGGTGCGGCCAGGCTGCGCAGCAGCTCCTGGCCCTCCGGCTGCAGCTGGTCTGAATTGAGGGCGAACAGCACACTGCCGCTGATGCCGATGCGGCCATCGACCAGCGTCACCCGGCCCGCCGCCAGCGGGCCGGCCAGTGCCTGCTCCAGCGTCTGCAGGCGCTTGGCTTCGGCCTGGCGCTGCCTGACTTCATCCTCCAGCCGCTGCGAGAGTTCCAGCTGGACCGCTACCACGCCGACCAGGATCAGCACGAACGCGCCGAGCAGTACCGACATCAGGTCGCCGAATGCCGCCCAGATCGGCGCGTGCGAACCGCCGTCGACCTCCAGCTCGTCGCTCATGCGGTGCCGGCCTTGCCGCGGCGCGCGGCCAACTGTTGCAGCTCCTCCATCACCTGTTTCTGCGACAGCAGGCTCAGGTCGACCACCTCGCGCGCCTGCGCCACGTAATAGGCCAGCTGCTCGTCGCTGCGGGCCAGCGAGGCATCCAGCGCGCCACCGATCTGTTCCAGCCGGCCCGACAGCTCGGCCGATGCGGCGCCGAACTGGGCCACGGCGTCGCCGAAGGCGCCGGCAAGGTGGCCGACTTCAGTGGCGCTGCCATCGAGCAGTGCAGCGATGCCGTCGAGCTTGCCGGTTTCGGCCGCGATGTGGTCGGTGAAGCGGTTGCCGACGCGCTCCAGCAGTTCCGCCGAGCCGCCCACCAGTGCATCGACCGCGCTGCGTTGTTCATGCGAGGTATGGTTGATCGCATCCAGCAGGGTCTGCACCGTCGCCAGCAGGCGGCCGCGCTCCTCCAGCATCGCGTTGTCGCGCACCAGACTCTCGGAGAGCGTGCTGCGCAGCTCGTTGATGACGTCGGCAGCGGCCTTCGGTGCGGCGGCAGCCGTCTGCAGCAGGGTCGAGACTTCCGCGAGCGTTGCGCTGGCCTGGGCACGGCCGTTCTCGCCGATCTGCTGCGCGGTCTCCGCCAGCGTGTCGCAGATCTGCTGCTGCTGCGCAGCCAGGCGTTCTCCATTGGCGTGCAGGCGTTCGGCCAGATCGTTCGACAGGGTGTGCAGCGCGTCGCTCCAGCGTTGCAGGCGCTGTTCGTCACCGGCCTGCAGTTGTGCCTGCAGCGCGGCGTGGGCCTGTTGCAGATGGGTGCTGGCGGCCTCCCAGCGCGCCTGGCGCTGCTGCTCGTGGTCCTGCAGCAGCGACTGGCTGGCTGCATGACGTTCTTCAAGCGCGTGAAGCAGCGACTGGGCCCGTTCGTCCAGATGCTGACTGACCGCCTCCAGTGCCTGCTGCTGGCGCTCGACCAGCGTGGTGTTGAGCGCATGCTGCTGGTCGGCCGCAGTGCGCCACGCGTCGGTCTGGCGGTCGGCATCCGCCTGCAGCCGTTCGCCGATGCGTGCCACCACTGCTTCGCCGTGTGCACCCTGGGCATCGCTGAAGGCCTGCAGATGCTGGCGAAGGTCGGTCACCAGCGCCTGCTGTGCCTGGGCCTGTTCGGCCATTACCCGCGTCCAGCTGGCTTCAGTCGATACGCGGCTGCGCTCGAAGCCGTCCGCCAGCCCGGCCAGCTGCTGCTGCACCGCCTGTTCAACGCGCGCATGCAGGGCCTGGCCGTGGCTGGCCAGGCCAGCCAGCGTGGTTTCCGCCATCGGCTGCAGGGCACCGCCGATGGCCGCTGCGCTGGCTTCGGCGCCTTCGCGCAGCGATTGCTGGAGGGAGGCCGCCAGGCGCTCCTGCAGCGCCTGGCTCTGGCTGAGGAACTCGGCCTGGCCGGCCAGCAGCCGTTCGTTGGCCGCCAGGCTGTGCTGCTCGAAGGCACCGGTCATCGCCTGCAGGCGGTCGACCAGGGCCGGCAGCGCTGCGGACTGCGCCTGCAGCAGTCGCAGGGATTCGGCGCGTTGCCACGCCTGCGAATACGGGTGCAGCGGGCCGGAGATGGCACGGTCGAGCTGCTGCACGGCCTGCAGGCGATCCCGGCGCAACAGCGCCGAAAGCAGCCCCAGCATGGCCGAACTGGCGACACCGGCAATCGACGTACCGAAGGCGACGGCCAGGCCCTGTACCGGGGATGCCAGCGAGCCGCGGATGGCGGCCATGTCGGTGGCGCTCTGCAGGGCGAGGCCGGTGCCGCGCAGGGTGTCCATCATGCCCAGCAGGGTGCCGAGCATGCCCAGCAGCACCAGCAGGCCGACCAGGTACGGTGTCAGGACCGGGCCGGGCAGGGCGGTGCGCTCACCTTCCACGCGCAGGCGCACGGCATTGCGCAGGCTTGCCGGCACGCGCTCCAGCCAGGGTGCCAGGCGCTCCTCGGCGGCGGACAGATCGCCCAGGGCATCGCGCAGGCCCGCGCTGGCCTGGCGATAGCGGTACAGCTCCACACCACCGGCGATGTAGCAGGCGGCAATGACCGCCGCGACCGCTGCACCCAACGGGTGCACCGAAACGTAGCCGATGCCGATCCAGCACACGGCCAGCAGGCCGACAAGGAAGACAACGACAGGGAAAGCAGTTCTGGACATGGTGTTCCGGGTCAGTGGGAGCGCAGGGCTGCCAGCAGCCCCTCGATCGGGTGGAAGCGCAGCTGCAGCTCGGCAAGCAGCAGCGAGCGCATGTCATGGCGGAATGCGGTGCGCCAGCCAGGCTGGCCATGCACGCGGTCGAAGCGGGTGCCCAGCACTGCCGGGGCGATGGCCAGCAGGCTGTGCTCGCGCGGGCTGAGGGTCTGCTCCATCACGGCGTCGATCTCGGCCAGCCGCGCCAACTCGGGCGAGGCCCGCAGCAACTGGTCACGGAGGCGTCCGCGCAGGCGCCCGGTCGCGGTCTGGATGGCCTGCTGCAGTACCCGGTAGCGCTGCCGCAACGAGGCAAAGGTGGGTGTGGCGGCCGCCTCGGCCAGATCGAGCAGGCGCTCGGCTTCGGCATCGTCACGAATCGACGCCAGCAGGCTGGCATGGGCCTGCTCGCAGTCGGCCAGCAGGTCGTCCATCGCCTCGCCCGCGTCCGCCGCTGCAGGCACGCGTCCGCCCAGTGCCGTCGACAGCGCGACAGCACGGCTCCAGTCCACCCACTGACCGAGGCGATCGGTCAGGACGGGACTGGTGGCCGGCATCGCGCCGTCGCTGAGACGGGCGAGCAGGCGAAGGAAATCCGGTCCACCCAGGACCGTCTGCGCTGCGTTCGCCATCAAGGGGTGAGGGGCCAAAAACCGTTGATTTTACAGCCAGATGAGCCTGGCTGGATGAAGGGCGGGACGGGTGGGCGGGCCCGCAGGCGCCACAAGGCTTAGAATGACCGGCTGCACTCACCACGTTCGACCTCTGGAGCACCCATGACTGTTGCGCAGTTCTACCCGATCGGCACCCCCGGACAGCCCTGGGGCGATCCGGAACGCGCGCAGTGGCGGGCCCGCCAGCAACGCCAGCGCAGCTACCATGACGATGTGGTGGCGGCGCTGGAACGCCTGGACGAGCGTTTCGACGTGATCCAGTACGG
This sequence comes from Stenotrophomonas sp. RS-48, assembly GCF_030053245.1. Classification (NCBI taxonomy): domain Bacteria; kingdom Pseudomonadati; phylum Pseudomonadota; class Gammaproteobacteria; order Lysobacterales; family Lysobacteraceae; genus Stenotrophomonas; species Stenotrophomonas sp. RS-48. The sequence continues at coordinate 69,316 of NZ_JASGBV010000048.1, read as the reverse complement.
GCAGCTCGATTACGCGCCGGACCACTATCCCCTGTTCGCCGTGGTCAACCACGACTGGAACCCGGCACTGCCGACGGCGCTGGTTACCGGCGGCGTGCATGGTTATGAGACCAGCGGCGTACACGGTGCCCTGCAGTTCCTGGAGCAGCAGGCCGAGCGCTACCTGGGGCGTCTGAACCTGATCGTGGCCCCCTGCGTGAGTCCGTGGGGCTATGAGCGCATCCAGCGCTGGAACCCCGCTGCCCTGGACCCGAACCGCAGCTTCCGCGACAACGGCCTGATCGAGGAAGCCGCCTCGCTGATGCGCTGGGTGGCCGGGCGCAAGGCCGACATCCGGGTGCACCTGGACCTGCACGAAACCACCGACAGCGACCTGCACGAGTTCGACCCGGCCCGTTGCGCCCGTGATGGCAAGCCCTTCGAGCGGGACACCATTCCCGATGGCTTCTACGTGATCGGCAACAGCGAAGACCCGCAACCGGCATTCCAGCGGGCGCTGATCGCCGCCGTGGCGCCGATCACCCATATCGCCCCGGCCGATGCCGAAGGCAACCTGGTCGGCCTGCCGTTGCAGTCACCGGGCGTGGTATGGGGTGAATCGCGCTCGATCGGGGCCTGCGCCGGATTCACCGATGCGCGTTTTGCCACCACCACGGAGGTCTACCCGGACAGTCCGCGTACCCACCCGCAGGAGTGCAACGACGCGCAGGTCGCGGCGGTCTGTGCGGGCCTGGATTTCGCACTGGCGCACTGATCCGGATCGGGACCGCGACCGACCGGGATGACGCTGCTACGCGGCCATTACTCGGCGAAACTGGCGGTGTCCTTGCCTTGCCGCTTGGCGTGGTAGAGGGCTCGGTCGGCCAGTGCCAGCCAGTCCTCGACACTGCCGTGTCGCGGGCTCGCAGCGACTCCCATGCTGACACTGAAATCGCTCGCCGGTCCTGTCCGGCGTGCGTTCTCGTGCAGGCGTTGCCGGATGCGTGCCGCCATCTGCATGGCGTCTGACGCGGCGCAGTCGCGCAGCAGCACGACGAACTCATCCCCCCCGAGCCGTGCAGCTGTATCGGCCGGGCTGGCGAATTCGCGCAGTGTCGTGGCGATATTCCGCAGGACCTGATCGCCGGCGCGATGCCCCTGCGAGTCGTTGATGCGCTTGAAGTCATCCACATCCAGCATCAACAGGCACGCCATGCCACCGTGGCGCTGTGATTTGTCCAGCGCCTGCTGGGCACGGTGGATCAGGAAGCCCCGGTTGGCCAGCTCCACCAGCGGATCCATCCGGCTCAGCCGCCGCAGCTGCCGGTTCTGTGATTTGACCCGGCGCGCGAGTTGCCAGCTCAGGATGCTGAGGCCGATGCCGTACACGAACAGGAACGGCATGCTCAGCATGATGCTGCGTTGCGAGGTGGTCGGCTGGTAGGGGAAGCCCAGCGCGAACCAGACGAGTCCAAAACCCAGCACCAGCGCCAGCGTCGCCCGCAGCGCCAGCCGCACTCCCCCTGCTGCGATCTTGTCGGCCACCAGCAGGGCGGTGAACAGTGCGCTGGGCACGATGCTGAGGGCGATGAACGCGATCCACGCGCCGCCAAGGAAGGAATCGAGCACCATGCAGCGGAACTGGGTGGCGGCCGGCTCGGGGGAACGCCGGGTGAGGACCAGAGCGATCGTCGGCCATGCCAGCGCGTTGAGCAGCAGCAGCGTCCATGGCCACACGCCATCCTGGCGTTCGAGCAGGATGGAGGCCAGGGGGAGGGCCGCCAGGCTGCTGCCGACGAACCGCATCCAACCGATGCGCCGCGCCGCGCCGATACCCTCGACGGCCACCTCGGTCGAATCAGTGAAGTAGGGCATTGCCGATCCCCCCAAGATCGCACGACCAACGGCGCTCCACGGTGGAGCGCGCTCCAGCAGTCTGGCATTGCGACGTCAACGGCCCGTGCATGCTGCGGTCGCCGACGTCAGCGCCGGATGGCAACACGGGGCCGCGGGCGCCGGGCGTCGGTTTGCTTCGGTCCGGAATCATCGAGGGCAGCGCGGCAGGCGTCTAAACCTTCTGCACCCCTGCCGCATCCAAGGCAGGCGGCAATCTGCCGTTGCCCTCCACTGGAAGCCATCAATGCGCCAGTCCATACGTCCGTGGTACGTCGCCCTGGTTGCGGGGCTGCTTGTTCTTCCGCAGCCCCGCGCCGCGGCCGGGACGATCACCCTTCCTTTCGAGCAGGACAAGGATCACCGGATCTATGTGGAAGGGCGGATCAACCAGTCAGGACCGCTGCGCTTTCTTGTCGACACCGGGGCTGACGGACTGGCAGTCACGGTTGCCACCCGCAAGGCGGCGTCGATGCAGGTCGATGACCGCTCCGAGAACACCGGCTCCGATGGCGTGAGTTTCGTGGACTACAGTACCCACAACACGGTCGTCGTGGGAGACATGCGCCGGACGATGGGGGCGGCCGTGATCGACTACGGCACGCGTCCGTTCGACGCCGTGCTTGGCTGGACATTCTTCGCGGGGCGCATCATCGAGATCGACTACGACCGCAAGCTGCTGCACGTGCACGACCGGTTGCCGGATCTGCACGGATACACCCGCGCGAACGTCCGCTGGATCGACAATACGCCCTCCATCGAAGTGCTTCTGCGTGAGGGTGGCTCGACACTTGCGGCCTGGCTGTTCGTGGACACCGGCAGCAACGGCGCCGTCGATCTGGGCCATGCGTACAGCTCGCGCCACCGACTGCAGGAGGTGTTCACCCGCACGATCGGTACCTCACAGTTCAGCGGCTCGGCGGGCAGGAAGATCCGGGCCGTCGATGCACGGATCGCATCGGTCGATGTGGGCGGGCTGCGACTGGAACAGCCCAAGGTGTCGTTCACCATCGATGAGGATGGATCCAATGCCGACGGCACGCTGGGCAGCGAAACACTGCGCAACTTCAACATCCTGCTGGATACCAGAACCGGTCAGCTCCATCTGCGGCCAAACGGAAACGCGCGCGCGCTGCCGAACTAGCCCTTCAGCGCCCACCGCTGGACGCAGCAGCGGCAGGCAGCGCAGGAAGGGCTGACCCATCGCGCGTCTGCGCCCGATGGGTCAGCCAGGGCTGCGTTCACCGACGCAGCGCGTCGACGATCACGCCGGTGGCGATTTCAACAAGCAGATACTCGGTGTCGCTCTGGCGGACCCAGCGCTGGCCGCGGCCGGGATCACGCAGCCTGTAGCGTGCGTAGTCATCCACCCAGTAGCGACGATCCACTTCCGCCCACGGCAGATGATCGCCGCGCCGCCATGCCTTCTTCTGCCATCCTGGCGGCGGTGCGTCGCGATTGTGCGGCCCGCCTGCGTGCGGTGGGGGACCGTTTCCGCGGGCGTGGTGCGGCGGATCCGCCCAGGCCGGTGCGACGGCGAGCAGTGCCACCATCAGAGCAGGTACGACGTGTCGGGTCCTCATGGCATCCTCCTGTCAGTGGCCGGTCCTGCCGGCCTGGTGAGGTGGACCATAGGCCAACGCCCGTGAACGGAATCATGCTGTCTGTTTCCCTGCCGAGGGGGCGGCGCCTGTTGGCGGCAGTGTCGAATCGAGGATGTCCAGCAGGGCACGCAGACGGTCCATGTGGCGCAGATCCTGGTGATAGCCCACCCAGATGCCCCGCGAAGGGGGCGTCCCGTGTGATTCGATGCGCTGCAGTCCGGCCACCGCGTCACCCAATGCACGGGGCAGCACGGCGATACCGGTACCGTGCAGGCACATCTGCGCCTGGACACTGCGACTGGTACTGGTGAATGCGCGCGGCGAACGCGGAAACCGCTGCAGCAACCATTCCACGTCGGGGAAGTGCGACTGCGCGGTGTTCATCAGGATGAGCCCGACCGAATCGGGGTCGTCCTGCAGCCGGGCGATGGTCGAGACCGAACCATACAGGCCGTAGGGCAGGGTCATCACGAGGCGCTGGACGATGTCCGGCTCACTGAACGGCACGATGCGGAACGCGACGTCGGCATCGCGGCGCGACAGGTCAAGCAGTCGATAGCTGGCGATCAGTTCCGGAACCACCGCCGGATGCCGGCGTACCAGTTCGGCGAGCACGGGCGTCAGCACGTGGCAGGCAAACCAGTCCGCGCTCGAAATGCGCAGAATGCCTTCCAGCCGGCCCGGGCTGCCTTCCAGGCGGCGCTCCATGGCCAGGGCGGAGTTCTCCATGGCCTCGGCCAGGGCCAGCACTGCATCACCGGCATCGGTCGTGACCAGCCCGTCCCGCGTCCGCCGCAGCAGGGGCTGCCGGGCATGCTGTTCAAGGGCCTTCAACCGGCGGCCTACCGTGGGATGGCTGACACCAAGGCGCCGGGCCGCCTCACCCAGAGACCCGCCCCGCACGATCGCCAGGAAGACACGGACATCACCCCATTCCATCATCATGCCCGTTCAAAAATGTACGGCAAATGTGCATCAGTGTCAGTCCACATACAAGTTTGAAAGGTCCAGCATGGGCCCCGGTCGCACTGACCGCCTCCCCCTGGAACTGGATCCGCTTGATATGAACACGCTGAAAGACAAGGTCGCGCTGGTCACCGGCGCTTCGAAGGGCATTGGCGCTGCGGTTGCCCGCCGCCTGGCGGCCGACGGCGCCAGCGTCGTCGTCAACTACGCCTCGAGCCGGGAGGGCGCCGAACGGGTCGTTGCCGATATCGAAGCCGCCGGTGGTCGGGCGCTGGCGGTGCGCGCCGACGTGCGTGACGCACGCGAGGTCGATGCACTGGTGGCCACGGCCCTGGATGCGTTCGGCAGGCTGGATGTGGTGGTGAACAACTCGGGCGTGTACCGGTTCGCGAAGATCGAGGACACCACCGAGGCGCTCTATCGCCACCAGTTCGACATCAATGTGCTGGGCCCGCTGCTGGTCACTGCCGCCGCCGTTCCCCATCTGCGGCCCGGTGCAAGCATCATCAACATCAGTTCATTCGTGACCCGCATCCTGCCGGTGGACAGCGCCATCTACACCGGTTCGAAGGGCGCGATGGACGCCATCACCGGCGTGTTGTCCAGGGAGCTTGGTCCGCGCGGTATCCGTGTCAATGCGGTCAATCCCGGCCTGATCGAGACCGAGGGCACACATGCTGCGGGTGTCGTCGATTCCGGGTTCCAGGCTTGGAATCTGGCGCAGACACCACTGGGCCGGACAGGCCAGGTACTGGACGTGGCGCCGATCGTTGCGTTTCTCGCCTCCGATGATGCGCGATGGATGAGCGGCGACACCCTGCTTGCCTCAGGCGGCATGCGCTGAGTGGGGGGACGACATGAATCTACCGGCTGACGCTGCGGCCGCTGTACCGCCCGATCCGCGCCGTTGGATGGCATTGGCTGTACTGCTGACAGGCACGCTGCTGCCGCCGCTCGACTTCTTCATCGTCAATGTCGCGTTGCCGGCCATCCGTGTCGATCTGCACGCGCCCCCGGATGTCTCGCAGCTGGTCATCTCGGTCTACGCCACGGCCTACGCGGTGACCCTGATCCTGGGAGGCCGGCTGGGCGACATCTACGGCAGGAAACGTGTGTTCATCGCAGGCATGCTGGGGTTTGGCCTGGCATCGGCGCTGTGCGGCCTGGCGCCTGCGGCTGAAGTGCTGGTGGCCGGACGGCTGCTGCAGGGGATGTCGGCCGCGCTGATGGCCCCGCAGTCATTGGCATCGATCCATGCCCTGTTCCCGGACAGCGAGAAGCGCCGTGCGCTTGGCCTGTATGGCGCCACCTTCGGCCTCGCATCGGTGGGCGGGCAGCTGCTGGGAGGGGTGCTTGTGACAGCCGATCTGTGGGGGACAGGGTGGAGGAGCGTGTTCCTCATCAATCTTCCCATCGTCGCAGCCGCGGTGCCGGCTGCATTCGTGCTGCTGCGTGAGTCGCACGCCCGCCAGGGAGCACGGCTGGACGCTGTCGGAGCGGTGGCGCTGGCGGCGTCGTTGCTGGCGCTGGTGGTACCGATCATCGAGGGCCGCCAGCGCCAGTGGCCGTGGTGGTGCGTAGGACTGCTGCTGGCAAGCGGCCCCCTGCTGCTGTTGTTCTGGAGGCATGAGCAGCGATGCGTGGGGCGTGGGCAGATGCCGCTGGTATTGCCATCGCTGCTGCAGATACGCGGGTTGAGGCGCAGTCTGTCAGCGACATTCTTCTTCTACGCGCTGGCTGCGTTCTTTCTCGTCTTCGCGGTGTATCAGCAGTCCGCGCTGGGGCGCAGCAGCGCGTCGGCGGGGTTGGCGATCCTGCCGTTGGGGCTGGGTTTCCTTCTCGGGCCGCTGTGTGGTTCGGCGTTCCGGCGGCTGGCCGCACAGGGTGCATCGCATGGGATGGTGATGGAGGTTGTGGGCCTGCTGGCGGTCGCAACGCTCGCGCTGCTGGAGATGCCGTCGTGGCTGCCGCTTCCGCTGTTTCTGATCGGCGCGGGACAGGGCATTGCGCTTCCGGCGCTGGTGAAGCAGAGCGTGGACCATGTGGATGCCCGCCACGCCGGGCTGGCCGCAGGCATCGTGAGTGCGACACTGCAGATCAGTGCGGCGCTGTCGGTGGCGTTGGTGGGCGGTGTGTTCTTCGCCGTCGCGCCTGACACGGCAACGCCCGCGGAGGTGCGCACCGCGTTCGTGGTGGCCTCGCTGGTGATCGCGGCATCCTTGGCGATTGCCGCCGGATTGGCTTGGCGACGCGGTTGAGACGGGGTCTTCACGCGACGTCCACGTCTTCCACCTGCAGCTGAAAGCCAATCGGAGAGTGTGCCGAAACGCCGCTATATTCCAGACACCCCAGACGAAGGAGGGAGTGGAATGATTCTTACCAAGCAGCACCTGATGATGGCACGTACGCTCGGTGTGGCGATTGTCGCCACCGTAGGCCTTGGGGCCTGCGCCACCTACAAGGACGATTTCGCAACGATCAACTCGCGGCTCGACCAGCTTGATGTGAAGGTGCAGGGTGCGGCGCAGAGCGCCGAATCGGCCAATCAGTCGGCGCAGCAGGCCAACCAGCGTCTGGATCAGATCGAAGGGCGCGTCCAGCAGCTTGAACGGGCACCTCGCCGCACTCCGCGCGGCTGACCGCCTGTAGCCTGCACATCCGAGTCAGGGGCCCAGTGGCCGCAGCGGCCACTGGTGTCCTCCCGTCACACAGCTTTCGAGGAATGCTCCCATCCATACCCACTCATCCCTTGCGCGCCATGCCCATCGCGCTGCTCTGGCAGTGGCGTTGGCGTTCCTGGTGGTCGGTGTCGTCAATGCGGAAGATGCCGTCGCGCCGCCGTCGGCCGCCGTTGATGAACTGCCACCCGGCCAGGATGTCTCCGAAACCGTGATCGAACTGGCGGGCTGGGTCGTGGCGTCCAAGGACAGCCAAGGCTATCCGTTCGCGGTCATGGACAAGGCTGCCGCGCAGATCCTGGTGTTCGGTGGCGACGGCCGGCTGCGCGGCGCGGCCCCTGCATTGTTCGGTTCAGCGACCGGCGACCACACCGCGCCCGGCGTTGCGGGTCTCGCCCTGCGTGCCATTCCGGGACGGGACCGCACCACGCCTGCAGGTCGCTTCGTGGGCGGCTACGGCCCTTCGATTGATGCAGGGCGGGTGCTGTGGGTGGACTACGAGTCCGCAGTCTCCATCCATCCGACCGCAACCGGCGTTCCAGCAGAGAGGCGTGTCGAGCGCCTGGCATCGCCGTCGCCGGACGACAACCGCGTCACCCACGGCTGCATCAACGTCTCGCCGGAGTTCTACGAACGCATCATCCGTTCCACCTTCGAGCGGGGCGGGGTGTTCTACATCCTGCCGGACGTGGACCCGATCGAGCAGACCTTCCCCGAGTTCGCACAGAGCCGCGCGGCTGCGCAGCACAACGGCGGCAAGCGCACACGATCTGCCCGCAGGTAGACGCTCCACCGCCGGCCCGGTGGGCGGCGCGGTCAGCCTGGCGCGCATCCATCCGGACACTGGCTGCGGCTCTTCCTGTTGCCCGGCAGCGTGCACCCGCTGCCGGAAATCGTTCATGATGGGCCCAGTCACACTCCCGTGGCAGCGCAGGCCGCATGCTGTGATGCGCCGACATCACGCGGCAACAGGCAGGACGGTGGAGCAAGAAGGTGGACCAGCCATGAGCCAACTCACCGACGGTTTCGGACGCAGCTTTCCGTACCTGCGCCTGTCGTTGACCGAAGCCTGCAACTTTCGTTGTGGCTATTGCCTGCCGGAGGGGTACCAGGCCGATGGCCGCCCGCGTTTCCTGCAGGTCGAGGAGATCAGCCGCCTGGTCCGCGCCTTCGCGGCGCTGGGCATGAGCAAGATCCGGCTGACCGGTGGCGAGCCCAGCCTGCGCAAGGATCTTGATGACATCATCGCGGCCGTGGCGGCGGTGCCGGGTATCGGCAAAGTGGCCATCACCACCAACGGCACGCAGTTGCCGCGTCGCCTGCCGGGTTGGCACCGCGCCGGCCTGACGGCGCTGAACGTCAGCATGGACAGTCTGCGGCGCGAACGTTTTGCCGCGATCACCGGGCATGACCGCCTGCCGGAGATCGAGCAGGGCCTGGCCCTGGCGCAGGCGCTGGGGCTGCCGTCGATCAAGCTCAACGCGGTGCTGCTGCGCGGCCTCAACGACGATGAGCTGCCGCAGTGGATGGCGTACCTGCGCGACCGTCCCTTCAGCGTGCGCTTCATCGAACTGATGCGCACCGGCGACAACGAAGCCTATTTCCAGCAGCATCACCTGCGTGCCGACGGGGTGATCGAGCAGTTGCTGGCTGCCGGCTGGCGCGAGCGTGCACGGGCGGCCGATGCCGGCCCGGCGCGCGAGTTCGGCCATCCGGACCATCGTGGCAGCATCGGCATCATCGCGCCGTACTCGCGCGATTTCTGCAAGGGCTGCAACCGGTTGCGGGTAACAGCCAGGGGAGACCTGCGGCTGTGCCTGTTCGGCGACTTCGGCGTGCCGCTGCGCGCGCTGCTGCAGCACGATGACGACCATGACGCGCTGCTGGCGCGCATCACCACCCAGCTTGGCCTGAAAGCGGCCGGGCATGGCCTGCACCAGGGCCGGACCGGGCTGACCCCGCACCTGGCTTCCATCGGAGGATGAGCAGCACGATGAGTGGGGAACTGAACGCGGCATTCCATATGGCCGATGTCCGCAACAAGCGCATCAGTCGCCGGCGAGCGGTGGCGGTGGGCGAGCTGCATGCCGGTCCGCTGGCGTACCCGTTGATCGTCGAGCGTCGCCTGCCGAAGGGCGATGCGCTGGTCATGGCCGAGATCGCCGGCCTGCAGGGGGCGAAGATGGCGTCGATGCTGATGCCACTGTGCCATCCGCTGCCGCTGGAGCTGGTGCAGGTGTTCTGCGCGCCGGTGCCGGAACGGCACGCCATCCGGGTCTGGTGCGAGTGTGCCAGCGAGGCGCGTACCGGTGTGGAGATGGAGGCGCTGGCCGGCGTCAACGCGGCGTTGCTGACCCTGTACGACCTGAGCAAGCCGGTGGAACCGGCGCTGCGCATCGAAGGTATCCGCCTGCTGTTCAAGGAGGGCGGCAAGCGCGGCCTGTGGCTGCATCCTGATGGCATGGATGATGCCGAGCGCGCGCGCTTCAGACCGCGTGCGCCGAAGGGCCTGGAAGGCGCGGCCTGCGCGGTGATCACCCTGAGCGACCGTGCCAGCGTAGGTACTTATGAGGATGTTTCTGGCCCGACCCTGGTGGCCGGCCTGAACAGGCTGGGCGGCGAGGTGGTGGCTGCCGACGTGCTGCCCGATGGCATCGAGCCGTTGGCGGATCGCCTTCAGGCATTGGCCGCCGACGGCGTGCGCCTGTGCCTGTGCACTGGCGGTACCGGTCTGGGCCCGCGCGACCTCACCCCGGAGGCGCTGCGTTCGTTGAACGCGCGGCCGGTGCATGGCCTGGCGCAGATGGTCCGGGCGCTGAGCGCGCAGCACACGCCGATGGCCTGGCTGAGCCGCGCCGAGGTGGTGCAACTGGGCAGCATGCTGGTGTTCGCGCTGCCCGGCAGCCCGAAGGCGGCAGCGCAGTGCCTGGACATCCTGGCGCCGGTGCTGGGCCACGCCCTGGCGATGGTCGACGGTGGTGACCACGCGTGATTCTCTACAGTGAAGCACTGCAGCACCTGCTGGAGGCGGCCACGCCGCTTCCCGCCGAGCGTCTGCCCCTGCAGGAGGCCGCAGGCCGCACCCTGGCCAGTGACATCCACAGCGCACAGGCATTGCCGCCGTTCGACAATTCGGCAATGGACGGTTTTGCGCTGCGCGCCAACGGGGTGGCGTTCGAGTCGGGTACCGAATTCACGGTGCAGGGCTGGCAGGCGGCGGGTGATGGCGATGCCGAAGGCGGCGAGGGCGCCTGGGAGATCATGACCGGCGCGCGCATGCCGGGCGGCCTGGACACGGTGGTACCGATCGAGAACGTGCAGATCCTCGCCAGCGAAGCGGGCCGTCCGACCCGGATCGCGCTGAAGAGCGTGGTCAGGCCGGGCCAGAACGTACGCCTGCGGGGCGAGGACGTAGCCGAAGGCGAATGCGTGCTGCGGGCGGGACAGAGGGTGGATATCAACGCACGGACCCTGCTGCACGCCCTTGGCGTTGGCGAGGTGGTGGTGATGTCGCGACCGGCGGTGGCGGTGATTGCCACCGGCAAGGAGCTGGTGAGCGAGGCGACGCAGGCGCTGGAGTCCGGGCAGATCCGTGACAGCAACCGCCCCTACCTGGTCGGGCGGCTGCACGCGGCCGGAGCTGAGGTGGTGTGGCAGGGCACCGTCGGTGATGATGTGGCCGCGTTCGATGCAGCGCTGGACCAGGCACTGGCGGCCGGTGCGCGGGTACTGGTCAGTACCGGTGCGGTCTCTGCGGGCCGTTACGACTTCGTGCCCGACGCACTGCGCGCGCGCGGGGCGCGAATCGTGTTCCACAAAGTGGCGATCCGTCCGGGAAAGCCGCTGCTGTTTGCGGTACTGCCCGACGGTGCGCTGTATTTCGGCCTGCCGGGCAACCCGGTGTCGGCGGCAGTGGGGCAGCGGTTCTTTGTCGAGCCTGTACTGCGCCGGCTGCTGGGGTTGGCGCAGGAACCGGTGCTGCGGCTTCCCCTGCAGGCGATGGTGCGCAAGCCGCCCGGCCTGCGCGTCCACGCCCGTGCGCGGGTGGAGCTGGACGAGCAGGGCCAGCTGAGTGCGCGGGTGCTGTCCGGACAGGAATCGTTCCGTCTGATGTCCATGGTGCAGGCCAACGCCTGGGTGGTACTGGAGGACGAGGGCGATCTGGTTCCGGCCGGCAGCGCGGTGCGCGTACAGGGCTGGGGCCACGCCGACCCGGTGCAGCTGACGGGCAGGGAGTGGGAATGAAACAGGTGACGTTGCAGTTGTTCGGTGCGTTCTCCGATCTGGATGAGCGTCGGGAGATCACGCTGGAGGTGTCGGGTGCGACCGTGGCCGACCTGCGCCAGGCGCTGCGCGAGCTGCTGCCGGTGCGTTGGCCCGGTTTCCGTGCTGGCCTGCTGGACTATTCGGCCTTCGCCGACCAGCAGCGCGTGCTGCGCGATCACGATGTGCTGCCGGAGGATGGCCGCGTGGCCATCCTGCCGCCGGTGAGCGGGGGCTGAGCGATGGACGCGAAGCCGATTGCGAAGGTGGTGGACCGGGCGCACGGGGCGATCGACCCGGCAGAAGGGATCGCCGCGGTGTCCGACCCGGGTTTCGGCGGTATCGACGTGTTCATCGGCAAGGTACGTGACGTGAACGTCGGTCGGGTGGTCACGGGCATCACCTACGATCTGTTCGAGCCGCTGGTGCTGAACGAAATCCAGCGCCTGGCGGCCGAGGTGGAGGCGGCGTTCGGGCCGCGCCTGAAGCTGTATGTGGCGCATGCCAGGGGGCGGCTGGGCATCGGCGATGTGGCCGTGGTGGTGGCCGCCGGCAGCCCGCACCGGGACGAAGCATTCCGCGCGTGCCGGCAGCTGATCGAGGCAGTGAAGCACCAGTGCCCGATCTGGAAGCAGGAACACTACGAGGATGGCGACAGCGCCTGGAGCGAGGGCTGCAGCCTGTGCCATGCGGACAGCACGCCCGCACATGGCCATGACCACGAGCACGGCCATTGACGGCATCGTGCTGGCTGGAGGCCTGTCCAGCCGCATGGGCCGCGACAAGGCGCTGCTGCCCTGGCGCGGGCGCACCCTGCTTGAGCACATGCGTGACGTGTTGATCGCGGCCGGTGCGCAGCGGGTGTGGGTGAGCGGTGACTATCCGGCCTTCGATGGCATTCCCGACCAGGTCGCGCGCTGCGGCCCGCTGGGCGGGCTTTACAGCGTGTCCCTGGCCATGCCCGATACCGTTGCGTGGGTGGTGCCGGTGGACATGCCCAGCTTGACCGGCGCCCTGCTGCATCGGCTGCACGGGGTGCCTTCCGCCTGCAGCGTGTTCTCCGGCGAGCCATTGCCGATGTGTCTGCAGATCAATGATCATTGCCGGCGGGCCCTGCGGACCTTGATCGAAGATCCACAGGCGCGGCGTTCGCTGCGTGCCCTGCAGGAGCGGCTGGCGGCGACGGCGTTGCCGCTGCCTGAGAATGAGCGTGCCTTGCTGTTCAACTGCAATACCGGGGCCGACTGGGAGTCCATCGCAACATGAAAGTCCAGCTGCAGCGGCAATCCATGCGCCTGCGTGTCGATGAAGAGGAACTGGCAGCACTGCTGGCCGGTGACTCGCTGGAGAACCTGACCCGGTTTGGTGGCACGGGCGGGTGGGGAACCGCGTTGTCGCTGCATGGGGGCGACCAGGCGGTGCTGCTGGACGGTGGCACGGTCTGCCGGCTGGTGCTGCCGCGCGATGCAGTGCAGGGGCTGGCAGCACGACTGCCGTCGCGTGATGGTCTGGAATTTTCCATCGCGCTGGATGATGACAGTTCGTTGCAGCTTCAGTTCGACGTGGATGTGCGCGACAGCATGCGCCAGCGCGGCCATCAGCGGCGGGGGCAGCGTCCGCCGCCGTGAGACCGGCCGCGGCACGCCTGCCGTATGATGAAGGCCTTAATCCAGGCATTCCGTGATGTTCTCCACTCCGTACCCCCAGGTTCGCCAGGGCGCGGCGACGCCGAACCCCGCCGCTGCCGATGACGGCGACGCGCTGCACTTCTGCAGTACCTGTGCATTCTCCGATGCCTGCATGTCGCAGGGGTATGACAAGGCCGCGCTGGGCGAACTGCATGTGCTGGTCGACCATGTCGGCCCGTTCCACGCGGGCGACTACATCTTCCGCGCCGGCGAGCCGTTCGATTCGATCGCGGCGGTGCGTGCCGGCATGGTCAAGACGTTTGTCGATGACAGCCAGGGCAACGAGCAGGTGCTCGGTTTCAGTCTGCCCGGTGAGGTGATCGGCCTGAACGCGATCCACGAGGCACGCTTTCCCTGCAATGCCGTGGCGCTGGATACCGTGTACCTGTGCCGGATCTCATTCCCCAGGCTGAGCCTGCTGGCCACCCGCATGCCGGGCCTGCAGGCGCGGCTGTTCAGCCTGCTCAGTGCGGAGATCGGCAAGGTCGCCCTGCTGGCGGCCAACCATCGCACCGAAGAGCGGATGGCCGCGTTCCTGCTGGACATGTCCGAGCGCTACGCACGCCGCGGGTTCTCCGCCACCCGGTTCAACCTGACGATGGCACGCACCGAGATCGCCAATTACCTGCGGATGGCACCGGAAACCGCCAGCCGCGTGCTGCGCCGGCTGAGCGATGATGGGATCATCGCGGTCAGGCAGCGGGAAATCCTGTTGTTGCAGCCCGAGCGCCTGGCATTGCTGGCATCGGCCGATGAATCCGATCCGAACTGAATCTGGCCGGGAGCCGACGATGACGCGAGCGGGACTGGTAGTGCTGGGGGTGCTGGCGTCGCTGCCGGCGTACGCGGCCGAGCTGACGGTATCGGCGGCGTCGAGCCTGACCGAGAGCTTCCGTGAACTCGGTGCCGCCTATGAGAAGGCCCATCCCGGCGCCCGGGTCGATTTCAACTTCGCCGCCTCCGGCGTGCTGCTGCAGCAGATCAGCCGGGGCGCACCGGTCGATGTGTTTGCTTCGGCGGACGAAGTCACCATGGATCAGGCACAGCGGCAGGGCCTGCTGGCTGCCGGTACCCGCGAGGTGTTCGCGGTGAACGCGCTGTGGGTGGTGGTGCCGCCGCAGACCAGGGGCGGGCCGCGTAGCCTGAAGGATCTCGCGGGTGCCGACGTGCGGCGCCTCGCGCTGGGCAACCCGGACAGCGTGCCGGTCGGCCGCTATGCCAAGGGTGCGCTGGAAGCGGCGGGCCTGTGGCCGTCGGTGCAGGGCAGGATCGTCACCACGCAGAACGTGCGCCAGTCGTTGGATTACGTGGCTCGGGGCGAAGTGGACGCCGGTTTCGTCTACGCCACCGACGCACAGGCCATGGCCGGCCGCGTGCGTCGTGCCTTCGCAGTGCCGGTTTCCGGACGCATCGCCTATCCGCTGGCGGTGACCCGGGCCAGCACGCAGCCAGCCGAAGCCAGGCGCTTCGCCACCTTCGTGCGGTCGGCACAAGGTCAGGCGATCCTGGCCAGGCACGGGTTCGGCAAGCCCTGACGGATGGACCTGGACTGGAGCGCGCTGGGGTTGTCGCTGAAGGTCGCCGGCTGGGCCACGGCGATCAATCTGGTGCTGGGCGTTGGATTGGGGGCGTTGCTGGCGCGTCGGCGCTTCCCCGGCCGCGAACTGCTGGATTCGCTGCTGACCCTGCCGATGGTGCTGCCGCCGACGGTGCTCGGTTATTACCTGCTGGTGCTGATAGGGCGCAACGGCCCCATCGGCGCGTGGTTGCAGTCGTGGTTCGGCATCAACCTGATCTTTACCTGGCAGGCGGCGGTGGTCGCCGCGGCAGTGGCTTCGCTGCCGCTGGTGTTCAAGCCGGCACGCGCGGCGTTCGAGGATGTGGACGGGCAGCTGGAGCAGGCCGCGCGCACGCTCGGCGTGTCGGAGGCGGCGGTGTTCTTCCGCATCACGCTGCCGCTGGCCTGGCGCGGCATTCTCGCCGGCCTCCTGCTGGCGTTTGCCCGGGCGATGGGTGAGTTCGGCGCGACGCTGATGGTGGCCGGCAGCATCCCGGGTCGTACGCAGACGCTGTCGATCGCCATCTACGAGGCGGTGCAGGCAGGGCAGGACGGCAGGGCCAATGCGCTGGTGATCCTGACGTCGGTAGTGTGCATCGTCATCCTGCTGCTGGCGGCACGCCTGGTGGGCGGGCATCGCAGGGAGCTGCGCGATGTGGCTTGACCTGAAGGTGCAGCGCCGGATGCAGGCAGCGGGCCAGGTCTTCGAACTGGACGTCACGCTGCAGTGCACGCAGCGCCAGGTGGTGGTGTTCGGCCCGTCCGGGGCAGGCAAAAGCCTGACGCTCAAGGCCGTGGCCGGACTGCTGCGTCCCGGACAGGGCCATGTAACGCTGCAGGGGCAGGTGCTGTTCGATTCCCACGCGCGGGTCGACCTGCCACCGCAGCGGCGTCGCCTGGGGTACGTGTTCCAGGACTACGCGCTGTTTCCCCACCTGAGCGTGCGCCAGAACGTGGCGTTCGGGCTGCAGCGGAGCTGGTTCAATCCACGCCGTGGCCAGCGCTTCGACGTCGTCGAGCAGTGGCTGCAGGCGTTCCGTATCGACCACGTGGGGGATCTTCTGCCGTCGCAGATCTCCGGCGGCCAGCGTCAGCGTACGGCCCTGGCGCGGGTCATGGTGACCCAACCGCAGGCATTGCTGCTGGACGAGCCGTTCGCCGCACTGGACCACGACCTGCGCCAGCACCTGCGCGAGGAGCTGGCGGTGGTGCTGGACAGTACCGGCATTCCGCTGCTGCTGATCAGCCACGATCCTCAGGATGCCGTCGTCTTCGGCCAGCAGGTCGCGCACATGGCGGACGGCCGGGTCGTCGGCGATTGATGCATGCGCTCGTGCCGGGCCACGGCCGGCCGAATCGATCCAGGGTCAGTACAGCTCGCAGTGAATGCGGCCCTCCCCGCGCAGCAGGTCCCAATGCCCCTGGCCGCCAATGGCATCGATGGCCTCGCGCACCGCGTCTTCCAGGTGGCGCTTGTTGCCGCACAGGTACAGGTGCCCGCCGCGGGACAACACCTGCCTTACTTCGCGGGCGCGCTGCCGCAGCACATGCTGCACATACATCTTTTCGGCTCCGTCACGCGAGAAGGCAGGATGCAGGCCGGCGAGCACGCCGCGCGCATGCCAGTCCTGCAGCTGCTCGCGATACAGGTAATCGTGTTCGCAATGCTTCTCGCCGAACACAAGATGCAGTTCGCGTCCGCAGCCATTGGCCTGCACCTGCTGCACCAGGCCGATCAGCGGCGCGATGCCGGTGCCGGTGCCGATCAGCAGCAGGGGCGCGCTGCCGGTGTCGGCCAGATGGAAGCCGGGATTGGAGCGGCAGTACACGCGGGCGTGGCTGCCCCCCCGCAGCAGGCTGCCGGTGGCGGTACCGGAACGCTCGCGGCCGCGCAGGGTGTAGCGCACTTCGCGTATGCACAGGCTCAGCTGGCCGTTGCCGGGATGCGAGGCGATAGAGTAGGCCCGTGGCAGGCGCGCTGACAGGATGTCGCGCAGCCTGGCCAGCGGCACGCGGTCCGGGCTGGCGTGGTCCTGCAGGATATCCAGCACGTCCAGACCGTGCAGGTAGGCATCCAGCTCGCGCTTCTGGCTGACCTTCAGCAGCGACTTCAACCGCTCGCTGCCGCCCAGCCTGGCCAGCTCGCGCAGCACGCCCCTGCCCAGCAGCCGCAGTTCGCGGTCCTGCAGCATGGCGATGGCCGCATTGTCGCCGTACCAGGTGGCAAGGGCCTGCAGCAGTGCAGGGTCGTGGTCCGGCAGCACGTGCACCGTGTCGCCGGCGCGGTAGGCCATGCCACTGCCGGCAATATCCAGCTGCAGGTGCCACGCGGCCGGATCACTGCTGTTGACGCGGTGGCGCTCGACGATGGGCGCGGCGAAGGCATTGTCGTCACCGTAGGCGGTAACCTGCAGATGCAGGTCCTGGCCGGCGGCGGCATCGCCCTCGAGCACTTGGCGGAGCACCGGCTGCCACTGCTGGAAAAACCGTTCATAGCCGAGGTCGGCGTCGACCCGCCGCAGCAGCGGCTGGGCTTGGCGTTCGCTCAGCGCCGCGTCCAGCGCTCGGGTGAAGCCGCAGAATCGAGGGTAGCCGGTGTCGCCCAGGCCGAACACCGCGTAGCGCAGGCCGGGCAGCGACCCGGTCTGGCACACGCTCTGGAAGAAGCGTTCGCCGTTGGCGGGCGGCTCGCCGTCGCCGAACGAACTGGAGATCGCCAGCAGCACATCGCCCTGGCCCAGGCTGGCAACGTCAATGTCGTTGAACGGCAGCACCTGCGGCGCGAGCGCTTGCAGGCCAGGGTCCGCGCCCAGGCGCTGGGCCAGGGCGCGGGCATTGCCCGATTCGGAGGCGAAACCCACCAGCAGGCGGCGAACCGGTGTGGCAGCGATGGTGTTCACGCGGCCTCGTAGAAGTCGTCGAATTTCTCCTTGCTGAACTCGACCTGCTCGAAGTCCTGCATCAGGTCGTTCACCACGCGGCGGATGCTGATGTACGCGGTGATGTTGCCTTCGGCGTCGAACAGCGGCTGGACGGTGGTGTCGACCACATAGAGCACGCCACCCTTGCCCAGGTTCGGCACGATGCCGGTCCAGATGCCGCCGGCCTTGATCGTGTCCCACATGTCCTTGTAGACGGCCTTGGGCACATCCGGATGGCGCACGATGCTGTGCGGCTGGCCGATCAGTTCTTCACGTGCGAAGCCGGTGAGCGTGCAGAACAGATCATTGGCGTAGGTGATGTTGCCCTGCAGGTCAGTGGTGGAGATCACCATGACCTTCTGCAGGGCGTTCAGGAGCTGGCTGTTGTCGGGGGTGTCGTGCATTGCAGGGTCCTTGTGGCTGCCGGAAACGCCGGCATGTTCGGGTCCTGCATAGAGATACCCCCGCGTGCCGGCGGCCGGTTTGACATTGGTCAAGGGGGAGGCAGGGATCGCCTGCGACGGGATGTCGCATATGGCACCCAGCCGACCGCCACCACCCAGGCCACGGGCAGCGCGCGCACGGCATCCAGGTGGATGTCCCGTCCGGGAGGCATCGATGGGCGTGATGAACGCGGCATGCGTACTCAGCTCATGACGCGTTGTCACAAAGAAATCGCCAGGGCTTCACGGCCGATTGATCGCATGCGGGGCTATTGTCCTTTCTGAGCCTCTCGCTGACGTCCCCCACGTTCTGCGTCGACTTCCCTCTCCGCTTCAGCGCCCGCCCGGGCGCCGTTGGCGTCCGTCTGCCTGAACACTACCGAGATCATCGCCATGGCCCGCGTCGTCCAGTCCGCTTCACCCGTTGCGACGCCTCCCGGTGCACCTGTACCCATCGGGACCCGCCGGGGCCACTCACAGCCGTTGAAGTTGCCGGAACTGGTACAGCGCGTGCTGTTTGTCGCGACCGAAATGGCCGACTTCGTCAAGGCGGGAGGCCTGGGCGATGTGGCCGCGGCCCTGCCACGCGCGGTGCGCGGCGCGTGTGATTCGCGCGTGCTGCTTCCCGGCTACCCGGAGGTGCTGCAGCGCCTGCCGCAGCTGCGGGCGGTGGGGCAGGTCAGCCAAAGAGCCGGCCTGCCTGCGTGCACCATCGGCATGGCGGTGCAGGCCGACGGCCTGCCGATCTACGTGCTGCTCTCGCCTGAGCTGTATGAGCGGGAAGGCTCGCCCTACGTGGATGGGCAGGGACAGGAGTGGAAGGACAACGCGGTTCGCTTCGCCACGCTGTCACACGCGGCTGCGGAGATTGCGGCCGGGCGTGCCGGGCTGGACTGGTCACCGCAGCTGCTGCACCTGAATGACTGGCCGGTGGCCATGGCCGCCGCTTACGTGCGCTGGGACCGGACGGCCGTGCCGACGCTGCTGACGATCCACAACCTGGCTTACCAGGGCCTGTTCCCGTATGCGCTTGCGCCGGTGCTGGGCGTACCGGCCGCGCACCTGGATGAACTGCACTTCCACGGACAGATGTCATTCCTGCAGGGCGGCATCACCAATGCCACGCGGCTGAACACAGTCAGCCTGCGCTATGCACAGCAGATCACCGCCCCGGATGATGGATGCGGACTGCATGACCTGCTGGCCCGGCGTGCCGCCGGCGGTCACCTGAGCGGCATCGTCAACGGCATCGACGCCAGCTGGGATCCGCGACGCGACATCCACCTCAAGGCGCACTTCGGCATCGGCGAATGGACCGGACGCGCGACCAACGCACATGCGGTGCGCAGGGCGTTCGGCCTGGCGCCCTCGACCGGCCCGCTGTTCGCGGTGGTTTCCCGCCTGGTGCACCAGAAGGGGCTGGACATCACCTGTGACGTGGCGCCACAGATCGTCGCAGCCGGGGGGCAGCTGGTCGTCATCGGCGGCGGCGAGCCGCAGGTGGAAGCACAGGTGCAGGCGCTGGCCCGGCGCTACCCGGGCCGGGTGGGCGCATTCATCGGGTTCGAGGAAGCGCTGGCGCGCCAGATGTTCGCCGGCGCCGACTTCCTGCTGATGCCTTCGCGTTTTGAACCCTGCGGGCTCAGCCAGATGTACGCGCAGCGCTTCGGCTGCCTGCCGGTCGCGCATGCGACGGGCGGGCTGGTGGACACCGTCGAAGATGGCGTGACCGGTTTCCTGTTCCACGGTGCCAATGCCGATGGCCTGCGCCGCTGCGTGGAGCGGGCGATGCGCACCTTCCGTCTGCCAGGCCTGCTGCAGGCCATGCGCCGCGCCGCCATGCTGCGGCCGGGCGGCTGGGATGCGGCCGGGCGAGCCTATCTGGCGCTGTACCAGCAGACCTGCCAGGTGGCCGCATGAGCCACGACAGCGCGCATCTGGCCGCCCTCGAGGACGACACTACCGCTGACACAGCACTGGATCACCGCATCGCGCCGGCGCTGGAGGACCTCGTCCATGCCCGCCCGGCAGATGCATTTGCCTGGCTGGGCCCGCACCGCCAGCGCGAGGGTGAACGGCGGTTGCGCGTGCTGGTGCCGCACGCGCAGCGCGTCGAGGTGATCGGAGAAGACGGGCGACGCTGGGATCTGCACCCGGGCCCCTTGCCCGGCCTGTTCGAGGGCGCCGCCGGTGAAGCGGCGGTGCCGCTGCTTGCCCTGCATTTCGAGCAGGGTGTGGAGCAGGTGCACGATGCCTATGCCTTCGGCCCGCTGCTGGACGAGGCGCTGCTGCAACGCTTCCATGCCGGTGATGCCGATGCGGCGCGCCAGCTGGGCGCGGTCCCGATGCAGGTGCAGGGGATCGCCGGCGTGCGCTTCGCGGTGTGGGCGCCCAATGCGCGGCGGGTCGCCGTGGTCGGCGATTTCAACGGATGGGATGGCCGACGCCATCCGATGCGGCTGCGCCATGCGGCTGGCGTGTGGGAACTGTTCCTGCCCGGCGTGCAGGCCGGTGCCCGCTACAAGTTCCGCATTGTCGGGGCTGATGGCCAGGTGATGCCCGACAAGTTCGACCCGATGGCGCGCTGGGCCGAACTGCCACCGGCCACCGCCTCACGCGTGCCTTCGGCGGCGCCGATGCAGTGGCATGACGAGGGTTGGAGGGCGGCCCGGCGCCAGGCGGGCGCCGGCGCGCCGCTGTCCATCTACGAGGTACATGCGGGCTCCTGGCAGCGCGGCGATGATGGCGCACCGCTGGACTGGGATGCGCTGGCCGACCGGCTGATTCCGTACGTGGCCGGACTCGGCTTCACCCACATCGAACTGCTGCCGGTCAGCGAGCATCCCTTCGGCGGTTCCTGGGGCTATCAGCCGCTGGGGATCTACGCACCGACGGCGCGCCATGGGACCCCGCACGCCTTCGCGCGCTTCGTGGATCGCTGTCACCAGGCCGGAGTGGGGGTGATCGTGGACTGGGTGAGCGCACACTTCCCCAACGACGCGCATGGCCTGGCCGGTTTCGACGGAACCGCGTTGTACGAGCATGCCGACCCGCGCGAAGGGGTGCACGCCGACTGGGACACGCTGATCTACAACTATGGCCGCAACGAAGTGGCCGCTTACCTGATCGGTAGTGCCTTGGAGTGGGTGGAGCGGTTCCACATTGACGGACTGCGCGTGGACGCAGTGGCGTCCATGCTGTACCGGGATTACAGCCGTGCTGACGGTGAGTGGATACCCAACGAGCAGGGCGGGCGAGAGAACCTGCAGGCGGTCGCCTTCCTGAGGCGGATGAACCAGACCCTGCGTGAGCGCTTCCCGGACGTGTTGGTGATTGCCGAGGAATCCACCGCGTGGCCGGGGGTGACCGCGCCGGTGGAGGAGGGCGGGCTTGGCTTCACCCACAAATGGAACATGGGCTGGATGCACGACACCCTGCAGTACCTGGGGCGCGATCCTGTCCATCGCCAGCATCACCACAGCGAGATCAGCTTCGGCCTGGTCTACGCCTTCTCAGAACGCTTCGTGCTTCCGCTGTCGCATGACGAGGTGGTGCATGGCAAGGGCGCGCTGCTGGCCAAGATGGCAGGCGAACCGGCGCAGCGGCTGGCCCAGCTTCGTGCGTATTACGGCTTCATGTGGGCGCACCCGGGCAGCAAACTGCTGTTCATGGGCGGCGAGTTCGGCCAGGGACATGAGTGGTCGCACGATGCAGCACTGGACTGGGAACAGGCGACCAGCAGTGAGGGCCGGGGCCTGTCGCGTCTGGTGGGCGACCTCAATGCCGTCCTCCGCTCCGAACCCGCGCTGCATCGTGACGAGCGCGATGAACGCGGTTTCGACTGGAGCGTGGCCGATGACAGCCGCAACAGCGTGTATGCCTTCATCCGCCGGGATCCTGCCGGCAGCGGCCGCACCCTGCTGGTGGTGAGCAACTTCACCCCGGTGCTGCGCGAGGGTTACCGGGTCGGTGTGCCGCAACCGGGGCGCTGGACGGAACGCCTCAACACCGACAGCGCGCATTACAACGGCGGCAATGCGGGCAACCTCGGAGCGGTGCAGACCGAGCCAAGGCCGATGCATGGCCACGCCCAGTCGCTGCGGCTGACCCTGCCGCCGCTGTCCACGCTGTACCTGCAGGTTGATGCATGACCACAGCGTCCCCGCGTCTGGGCGCTTGGCGTGCGGCCGGTGAGGGGGTGGAGTTCCGTGTGTGGGCGCCGGACGCAGACACGATGACGCTGTGCCTGCAGGGTGCGCTGCGGCCGATGCAACGCGAGCCGGACGGTTGCCACTGGCTGCGGACACAGGCATCGCATGGCGACCGGTACCGGTTCCGCCTCCCTTCAGGCCAGGACGTGCCAGATCCGGCCTCGCGCTGGCAGCCGGACGGCATCGATGGCGACAGCGCCGTGGTGCTGGACACCGGCAGGGCGCAGGCCACGTGGCAGGGGCCTGCCTGGCAGGACCTGGTCATCTGTGAAGTGCACATCGAGGCAGGCGGCGGCCTCGCTGCACTGACCGCGCAGCTGCCGATGCTGGCCGCAACGGGCATCACCGCCATCGAGCTGATGCCGGTTGCGCAGTTTCCCGGCCGGCGCAACTGGGGCTACGACGGTGTGTTCCCCTACGCACCGGCCCATGTCTACGGCGGGCCGGCAGCGCTGAAGGCTTTCATCGACGCGGCGCATGATGCCGGACTGTCGGTGCTGCTGGATGTGGTCTACAACCACTTCGGACCGCAGGGCAACCCTCTGCGTGACTACGCGCGGGCGTTCTTCCGTGACGATCGCAGCACCCCCTGGGGTGAGGCGATCGACTTCCGCCAGCCCTGGGTGCGGCGCTTCTTCATCGACAATGCGCTGATGTGGTTGCGCGACTATGGCTTCGATGGGCTGCGCCTGGACGCGGTACACGCCATCGACGATGACCGCTTCCTGCAGCAGCTGGCCGATGAGGTGCGCGCGGAGGTGCCGCACGCGCACCTGGTGCTGGAGAACGAACGCAACCAGGCGCGGTGGCTGCGCGGTGCCTATCAGGGGCAATGGAACGACGACTTCCACAACGCGCTGCACGTGATGCTGACCGGCGAGCAGGAAGGCTATTACGCGGCCTACGCCGGTCGCGCCGACGCGCTGCTGGCCCGCTGCCTGGCAGAAGGATTCGCCTGGCAGGGTGAACCTGATCTGGGCGGCCATCCCCGCGGCGAACCCAGCAGCGACCTGTCGCCCGCGCGCTTCGTTGTATTCGCGCAGAACCACGACCAGGTCGGCAACCGTGCCTTCGGCGAGCGCCTGTCGATGCTGGTGGATCCGGCGCGGCTGCGCGCGGCGCTGGCGCTGACCCTGCTGACGCCGATGATCCCACTGCTGTTCATGGGTGAACCGTGGCAGGCGCGGTCGCCGTTCCTGTTCTTCACCGACTATGCGCCGCCGCTGGACGAGGCGGTGCGCGAGGGGCGTCGCCGCGAGTTTTCCGGCTTCAGTGCCTTCGCCGATGCCGCCTCGCGTGCGCGTATTCCGGACCCGAACGATCCGGCCACCCTGCAGGTCTCGTACACGCCGCCGCCCGGCGATGATCCCTGGTCGCAGCAATGGCTGCGTTGCACAGGCGGGTTTTTGGCCCTGCGCAGACGCTATCTGCAGCCCGGCCTGCTGCAGGCCCGGTCGCTGGGTGCGCGGGTGCTTGGCGAGGGGGCGGTGCAGGCGGGTTGGCAGCTGCCATCGGGCCAATGGTGGATCGCGATCAATGTGGGCCCACGGCCCGTGGCGCATGCGGTGCCGGCCGGCGAGCGCGTTGTGGGTCCCGACGTTGCCGGTGTGCTGCCGGCAGGCGGCAGTGTTGTTGCGTGCTGGGTGGCGGCATGAGGACGGATACATCGGTTCGGGACGCCGCACGCCGGGCAGGTCTCCTGGAGCGCTGGACCGACGTGGCCGGCGTCGAGCGCGAAGTCGCGCCGGACGTGCTTCGCGCGGTGCTGGAAGGGCTGCACTGCGATGGTGCGCCGGTGCGCGCCCGCTTGCTCACCGCCTGCTATGGCCAGGTACTGGTGATGCCGGAGGCGACGGGGGCGGCGTGCTGGGTGGATGAACAGGGGCGCGAGCTGCCAGCACGGCCTGATGCGCAGGGGCGCTGGCGAGTTCCGGATCAACCGGGCTATTGGCAGTGGCGCCAGGGCGGGCGGCAACAGGCGGTCGCGGTGGCGCCGCCGCGAGCCTGGTGGCCACCGCGCATGCTGCGCGGTTGGGGTCTGTCGGCGCAGGTCTACAGTCTGCGCGCCCGTGGCGATGCAGGCATCGGTGACAGCGCCGGCTGCACACGGTGGCGTGAGCTGCTGCATCGGCATGGAGGCGATGCACTGGCATTGAGTCCGCTGCACGCCGGCTTGCCACCCGGCCCGGGCTACAGCCCCTATTCGCCCAGTGACCGGCGCTGGCTCGATCCGCTGCAGGTAGCTCTTCCGCAGGTGCTGCCGGAGGCTGCCGACAGCGTGCTGCGCCAGGACGAGGCACTGGCGATGGCAATTGATGCCGCCACCGCTGCACGCCGCATCGACTGGCCGCACTCGGCGGCATTGAAGTGGCGCTGGCTGCGACAGGTGCGCCACTGGCTGCGGCAGCAGGCACCGGCACAGTGCGAGCAGATCGAGACCTGGTGCGATGCGCAGGGCGAACCGCTGCTGCACTATTGCCAGCACGCCGCCGACGGGATCACCGGGAGCGCCGACGACCATGCATTTGCGCAGTGGCTGGCGCAGCAGGGCTGGGTGCAGGTGCACGCGGCGCTGCGCAGTGATGGCGCGTCGATCGGATTGATTGCCGATCTGGCCGTGGGCTGTGCACCGCAGGGCGTCGAGGCACGCACCGGTGGCGCCGATCTGCTGCAGGGGCTTGAACTGGGTGCGCCGCCGGATGCGTTCAATCCGCTCGGCCAGGCCTGGGGCATCACCAGCTGGTCACCGTTGGCGTTGCACCGCGAGGGCTTTGCACCGTTCATCCGCGTACTGCGCGCCGTGATGGCCGGCCGCGGCGGCCTGCGCATCGACCACATCCTCGGCCTGCAGCGGCTGTGGGTGTTGCCTCACGGCGCTGGCGCCGGGCAGGGCGTGTACCTGCGCTATCCATTCGATGACCTGATCAATCTGCTGGTGCTGGAATCGTGGCGGCATCGCTGCGTGCTGATCGGTGAAGACCTGGGGGTGGTGCCGCCGGGCATCCGCCAGCGGCTGGCAGCCCGGGGCATCCTGGGCATCGAAGTGCTGCCGTTCGCCCGCAACGGCGAGCGCTTCCTGCCGGCGCCGCGGTGGCGCCGCGATGCGGCGGCCATGCCGTCCACCCACGACCTGCCACCACTGGCCGGCTGGCTGCGCGGGCGCGACCTGCGCTGGCGTGCCCGCCTGGGTGAGCTGGAGGACCTGCCGGCAGCACTGCGCGTGCGTGCGCGAGACGTGCAGGCGCTGGCCGCGGTCTGCGGTGGTGACGGCGCGGCCGTGGAGGACGGAGCGCTGTCACTGGTTGCCCATGCAGCGTCGCGGCTGGCGCTGCTGCCATTGGAAGATGTGCTGGGCAGCCGTGCGCAGGTGAACCTGCCAGGCACCGTCAGCGGCCATCCGAACTGGCGACGGCGGTTGCCGCTGGCGTGGGACGGTGCCGCCGCCGATGCGCGCCTGGCGCGCCTGAGCAACACGCGCCGCAGGGCAGGGCGATGACGAGGTTGCGTGCCACCGCGCGCCTGCAGGTGCATGCAGGCTTCGACCTTGAGGCGGCCGCAGCACAGGTGTCGTATTACGCCGCACTGGGCGTCAGTCACCTTTACCTGTCGCCGATCGCGACTGCGGTGCCGGGGTCCACACATGGCTACGATGGCATCGACCCGGCCAGCATCAATCCGCAGCTGGGCGGCGAAGCGGCCTTCCGCCAGCTGGCCACCGCGGCGCGCTCACACGGCCTGGGTCTGATCCTGGACATCGTGCCCAACCATCTGGCGGCATCCCCGCACAGCCACTGGTGGAGCGATGTGCTGATGCACGGGCGTCGAAGCCGCCACGCGGGTTGGTTCGATATCGACTGGGAGGCGCCGGGCTGCGAAGGCCGGCTATGGTTGCCGGTGCTGGACCGGCCAGTGCACGACGCCGTGCGCGACGGCGTACTGCGGGTCGGGGTGGACGATGAGCGGCCAGGGTTGCGCCATCATGGGCTGGTCCTGCCGTTGTCGCCGCGCAGTCATCCCCTGGACGCCGCGCAGTGGCCGGCGTGGGCCGAACGCTGCAACCGCAGCGTCGAACGGTTGCAGGCACTGCTGCAGCGGCAGCACTACCGGCTGGCGTG
Source organism: Stenotrophomonas sp. RS-48 (assembly GCF_030053245.1). NCBI lineage: Bacteria > Pseudomonadati > Pseudomonadota > Gammaproteobacteria > Lysobacterales > Lysobacteraceae > Stenotrophomonas > Stenotrophomonas sp. RS-48. The sequence continues at coordinate 42,997 of NZ_JASGBV010000048.1, read as the reverse complement.
GTGGCGCACGGCAGGCGATCAGGTGAACTACCGGCGCTTCTTCGATATCAACGAACTGGCCGCGCTGCGGGTGGAGCGCGAGGACGTGTTCGAAGCGGTGCATGCGCTGCCGTTGCGGCTGGTGCGTGAGGGCTGGGTGGATGGCCTGCGCATCGACCATGTGGATGGCCTGTCGTCGCCCGGCACCTATCTGCAGCGCCTGCGCGAAGCGATCAACGCTGCCTGCGCAGCCGGGAGCCGTGATCCGGAGGCGGTGACCCTGCACGTCGAGAAGATACTGGCCGAGGGCGAGCAGCTGCCAGAGGGATGGGCCTGCGACGGGACCACCGGCTATGACTTCATGGACCAGGTCGGCGCGTGGCTGCACGATCCGGCAGCGGCGCCCGCGCTCGCGCGCGCCTGGCAGGCGGCGAGCGGCGACACGCACGACTTTGAACAGATACAGCAGGACGCGCGCGGGATGCTGCTGCGCCAGTCGCTTCACACCGACTTCCAGCGCCTGCTGCGCAGTGCGCAGCAGGTTCTGCAGCCCCGGCTGGCCGAGGCCGACATCGGTACGGCCGCCCTGGCGCGCGCGCTGGCCGCGCTGCTGCGGCACTACCGCACCTATCGCCCGTATTCGCTGCGTGACGCCGGTGAGCGGAAGGCATTGGTCGCCGCTGCTGCCGCCGCGCGAGCCGCGCTGGACGGTGCCGGACGGGCGGCACTGGACCTGCTGCTGCAGGCACTTCCCGGCCAGGCACCGGCTGAAAGCGAGCTGCGCGTGCGCTTCGGGCAGCTGGCCGCGCCGTTGAACGCCAAGTCGGTGGAGGATACCGGCTTCTATCGTTACTTCAGACTGCTCTCACGCAACGAAGTCGGCAGTGATCCGCAGCGGCTGGGCATGCAGGGACGCGAGCTGCTGCAGCATGCAGCGCGGCGCCTGCGACGCCATCCCGAGGCACTGCTTGCGCTGGCGACCCACGATCACAAGCGGGGCAGCGACAGCCGGGCGCGGCTGGCGGTGCTCAGCACGTGCGCGGCGGAGTGGCGGGATGCTGTACGGCGCTGGAGCCGGATGGCCGCCAAGGCCGGCATGCCGCTGCCGTTGCCGGGCGCCGAGGCGTATGCGCTGTGGCAGGCGCTGGTGGCGGCGTGGCCGATGCAGGGCGCCCCCGGTGCCGACTTCGCATCGAGGATGGCGGACTGGCTGACCAAGGCCCTGCGCGAGGGCAAACGGATCAGCAACTGGTCCGATCCCGATGTGGCAGTGGAGGACGCCGCTGCGCAGTGGCTGCACGCGCTGCTGGAGGGAGCACCCTTGCTGCCGGTGCGCGAGGCGCTGGCGACCTTCGTGGCCCGCATCGCGCCGGCGGGCGCCTGCAATGGATTGGCACAGCTGTGCCTGCAGCACTGCCTGCCCGGTGTGCCTGACCTCTATCAAGGCGGCGAAGGCTGGGACCTGAGCCTGGTGGACCCGGACAACCGCCGGGCCGTGGACTATCCGGCGCGGCAGGCATGGCTGCGGGACACGCGCTCCTGGCCCGCGCTGCTGCAGGACTGGCGGGACGGCGGCATCAAGGCATTCCTGCTGCGGCAGCTGCTGGATTGCCGCCGCAGGCACCCGCACCTTTTCCTGTACGGCGAGCTGCAGCCGCTGTCCGCGCCTGCGCGCTCGCCCTGGCTGGCGTTCGTGCGCAGGCACCAGATGCAGGTACTGCTGGTGATCGTGCAGCGCGGCTCGCCCGTCGCCGTGCCCGGGCCCGGCCTGAACGTTGCGCGTGGCGTCGCCACCGGCCCAACGCTGCGCGGGCTTCCGGCAGGACGCATGCGCAACCTCCTGGACGGACGCATCGAACATTTCAATGAAACCGCGGATGCAGCACGGCTTCTGGCTGGCAGCCCGCTGGCGGTATGGATCAACGAGGAGACGGGTAGGGATGGACAGCAGGGAACGACGGCAGCGGATTGAGGCTTTGGCCCACCAGATATGGGAAGCGGAAGGGCGCCCGGACGACCAGCAGCAGCGGCACTGGCACATGGCCGAGCGGCTGGTGGAGGCCGAGATTGCCGCGGCGCGCGGCGAGGAGGGCAGCGATGGCGAGCCGTAAGTGGGCACAGACCTCGCGCGTGCGCGAAGGCCGGCCCTTCCCGCTGGGTGCAACCTGGGACGGGCTGGGCGTGAACTTCGCGCTGTACTCGCGGCATGCCACCCGGGTCGAACTCTGCCTGTTCGACGCGCGCAACCGCGAGGTGGAGCGCATCGCGCTGCCCGAGTACACCAATGAGATCTGGCACGGCTATCTGCCCGATGTAAGGCCCGGGCAGCGCTACGGTTACCGGGTGCACGGTCCGTATGCGCCGGAGGAAGGGCATCGCTTCAATCCCAACAAGCTGCTGCTGGACCCTTACGCCAAGCAGATCGTCGGCGAGCTGAAGTGGGCGCCCCACCTGTTCGGCTACACCCTGGGCCATCGCGATGGCGATCTCAGTTTCGACCGCCGCGACAGCGCCAGCTACATGCCACGCTGCGCCGTGATCGATCCGGCCTTCAGCTGGGGTGTCGAGCGCGCACCCGAAACGGCCTGGGACAGGACCGTGATCTACGAAGCGCACGTGCGCGGGTTGACCATGCAGCATCCTGATGTCCCGCAGGCCGAGCGGGGCACCTTCTCTGCACTGCGGCATGATGCGGTGGTGGATCACCTGAGCCATCTGGGTGTGACCGCCATCGAGCTGCTGCCCGTGCACGCCTACGTGGACGACCAGCAGCTGCTCGAGCGTGGGCTGCGCAACTACTGGGGGTACAACACCATCGGCTTCTTCGCCCCACAGCCGCGTTACCTGTCGACGGGCACCGTGGCCGAGTTCAAGCAGATGGTCGCGCGGCTGCACAATGCCGGCATCGAAGTGATCCTGGACGTGGTCTACAACCACACCGCCGAGGGCAACGAGCTGGGCCCGACGCTGTCGTTCAAGGGCATCGACAATGCCAGCTACTACCGCCTGGCCGATGATCGCCGCTATTACATCAACGATACCGGCACCGGCAACACGTTCGACCTGACCAATGCCGGCGCGCTGCGCATGGTGATGGACTCGCTGCGCTACTGGGTGACCGAGATGCGGGTGGACGGTTTCCGCTTCGACCTGGCGACCATTCTTGGCCGTGAGCGCCATGGCTTCGACGCCTCGGGCAGCTTCCTCGATGCGGTACGCCAGGACCCGGTCCTGAGCCAGGTGAAGCTGATCGCCGAGCCCTGGGACATCGGCCCGGGCGGCTACCAGCTGGGCCAGTTCCCGCCGGGTTGGGCGGAATGGAACGACCGCTTCCGCGATACAGTGCGCGCGCTGTGGCGTGGCGATGGCGGGCAGCTGCCGGAGTTCGCCACCCGTTTCACCGGCTCGGCCGACCTGTTCGAACACCACGGCAGGCGGCCGTCGGCCAGCATCAACCTGGTAACGGCACACGACGGGTTCACCCTGCACGATCTGGTGAGCTACAACGACCGCCACAACGAGGCCAACGGCGAGGACAACCGCGATGGCCATTCGCACAATCTTTCCAGCAACCACGGTGTGGAGGGCGACACCGATGATCCGGCGATCCTCTCGTTGCGTGCACGGCAGATGCGCAACCTGCTGGCCACGCTGCTGCTGTCGCAGGGCACGCCCATGCTGCTGGCCGGCGACGAGTTCGGCCATTCGCAGCGGGGCAACAACAACGCGTACTGCCAGGACAACCCGCTGAGCTGGATCGACTGGGAGCGTGCCTCGCAGCCGGCGGCGCAGGCGCAGGTGGCATTCGTGCGGCGTGCACTATCGCTGCGCCGGCGCTACGGCCTGCTGCGCAGGAACCGGTTCCTGCGCGGTGAATACGATGAAGCGCTGGGCCTGCGCGATATCGACTGGCGGCATCCGGACGGCCGCAGCATGGAGGAGGCGGACTGGCACGACCCCGAACTGCGCGCGCTGCTGATTGTGCTGGACGGTCGAAGCCCCGACAGCGGCCTGCGTGAGCCCGGGCGGCATGTCAGCCTCGCCCTGCTGTTGAATGCCGGAGACCAGCCGCAGCGGTTCCGCGTATCGGATCAGGCGCTGTCGTTCCGGCGCGTACTGCTGCAGACCGACGAGGCGCCGCTGGAGCAGGACGGCACCGGCGACTGGACCCTGCCGCCGCGCAGCCTGTGCCTGCTCGCGGCCAGCAGCGCCTGATTGCAGCGCGCCCGCTCGGCGCGAAGACCGATCGGCAGCGCCGGGTTCCGCCCGGCCTGCCGTGAATCAGCCCAGCAGATGGCGCAGCAACCCGGCCGAGACCACGCCGATCAGCACGGTCGGCAGCATCGACAGCCGGGTGGCGGCCAGCAGGGTGATGGCCAGCGCAGCCAGATCGGCGGGCTTGTCGGCAACGAAATCCGGGGCGATCACCGAGATCAGCACGCAGCCCGGCGCGGCCTCCATGACCGTCACCGCACGCTTGCCGAGGGTGCGGTTGCGCAGGGCCAGGAAGCCGATGATGCGGGTGAGGTAGGTAACGGCTGCCATCAGCACGATGGTGAGCAGCGAGCTCCACTGGATCATGCCGCGTCCTCCGCCAGCAGCCAGGCGGCCACCAGCCCGGCCAGCGCACCGCTGGCGACGTACCAGGCGCCCGGAACCAGCAGATGGGTGCCTGCGGCCACCAGCAGGCTGACCAGCCAGGGCCGCGCTGCGCGCAGGCCCTGCCACATGCCACGCAGCAGTACCAGGAACACCGCGGGGAAGGCCATGTCGAATCCATAGGCATGGATGTCGCCCAGCAGCGGGCCGGCGATCGCCCCCAGCGTCGTGCAGGTCACCCAGACCCCATACAGGCCGGCCGAGGTGCCCAGGTAGTAGGCGAGGCTGAAACCGTGGATGCGCCGCCGCGCGTCGGCGACACCCAGGGCCCAGCTTTCGTCGCACATGAAGAACAACGCCGGCAGCGTACGACGGCGTGGCAGGTGCTGCAGCAGCGGTGCCAGGCTGGCCCCCATCAACAGATGGCGACTGTTGACCAGCGCGGTGATCGCTACGATGAGCGCGATGTGCGGAGGTGACGTCCACAGCTCGATGGCGGCGAACTCCGAGCCGCCGGCGAAGTTGAGCCCGGTCATGAGCGGTACTTCAAGCGCCGACAGGCCCTTCTGCGCAGCCTGTGCACCGAGCACCAGGGCGAAGGGAACGAAGCCGATCATCACCGGCACGGCAGCGCGCAGGCCGCGCAGGAACTCGGCGCGGGGCGTGACGTGGCAGGGGGCGTCAGGCGGAAGGAGGGAGGGTTGGGCGTCCATGTAGCGGAAGCGAGTGAGGGGGGCTTCATCCTAGCGGCGACGGCACGAAATCGGGTTGCGTTGATGCCATTCAATTGAGAATGTTGCGCATCTGATGCGGCAGATGGCCATGAGGGTGAAATCCAATGCAATCTCAACTCGATAACCTTGATCGCCGGATTCTAGAGGCGCTGCAGGTCGATGGTCGTCTGCAGAACCTGGAGCTGGCCAGGCAGGTCGGTCTTTCGCCGTCGGCCTGCCTGCGCCGGGTCCGGCTGCTGGAGGAGGGCGGCTACATCGACCGCTATGTGGCGCTGCTGAACGAGACCAAGGTCGGACGGGGCTTCACCGTATTCGTGCGGGTCTGGCTGCGTGGGCAGGACGAGGACACCACCAACCACTTCATAAACAGCATCAAGTCCCTGCCGGAAGTGCTTGAATGTCATCTGATGGCAGGCGATTGCGATTTTCTGCTGCGGGTGGCCGTGGCCGACCTGGACGCGTATCGCCAGTTCCAGATCCGGCATCTGAACAGGATCGCCGGGGTGCAGAACACCAAGACCGAGATCCCGATGCAGCGGATCAAGCAGACCACCCGGCTGCCGCTTTGAGGCCACGCCGCGCCGGCCCCCGGTGCGGTGGTCATCGCAATGACATCTGCCCCCGGTAGGGTCTGACCCCGCTTGCCGGTCGCGCGCGGGCGACCTCCCGGTCGTGCCGCCTGCCTCCGTCACAGCTGCTGTCGCTGCCGAGGGTCATGTGTTCAACGTCAGGGGGCTGGATGGACGCCACGCGGTCAGAACATGGAGAGTGGCCATCGCTGCGTGGCTGCTGCTGGCCTTCGTCGCCACGGCCGAGGACGACGTCCGTGCCTACGACATCCCGGCGCAGCCGCTGGAACAGGCAGTGGAGCGCTTCAGTGTCAGCAGCGGGTGGTCGGTGATGTACGCCGGCGAACTCGCTGCCGGTCGGCGCAGTTACCCGCTGCACGCCAGCCTGCCGCCGCTGCAGGCGCTGCAGATCCTGCTGCAGGAGACCGGCGTCGAAGCCGAGGTGATCGGCGCGCAGCGCGTGGTGCTTCGGCTGCGCGCGCAACCCGAACGCGCGGCCGGTACCGTCGGCCTGCTGCCGGAATCCGAGCGCAGCCGTCGTTTTGGCGGGCTGCAGCAGCGGCTGCGCGACGCGTTCTGTGACGACCCCCTGCTCGCACCGGGCCGCTACGCGGCGACGCTGCGTTTCCGCATCACCGCCGAGGGCCATGTCGACGATGCCGAACTGCTCGTCGGCAGCGGCGACGCCCGGCGCGATCGGCGCCTGTTGCTGGCCATCGGCAGGCTGGCGCCGTCCATCGACGCCGCCGCGTTGCCGCAGCCGGTGACGCTGCAGATCCAGCCCTCCCGTGCCGACCACGACTGTGGCCGGCGGCAGCCCCTTCCATGATTTCAAGGATTCGAACATGAGCAACGGAACGGCCGGGGCGGTGGACCTGATGGATCACCTGCTGGGGGCTTACGATGAACTCAAGCGCCGGCTGGTGCGCAAGCTGGGCTCGGAAGAGCTGGCAGGCGATGCGCTGCAGGACACCTGGATGCGCCTGAGCGCACGCCGCGACCGGCTGGACCCGGTGCAGAATCCGGCGGCCTATCTGCTGCGCATGGCGATGAACACCGTGATCGATCGGCAGCGCGCCGACCATCGCCTGCTCAGCCTGGAAGAAGTGGACGCGCTGATGGAGATGGCCGATCCGGGCCCCGGTCCAGCTCAGGCTGCGGAGCTTGATCGTGCCCTCGAAGACATGGTCGGCCTGCTGCACCGCATGCCCGAACGCCGCCGCCGGATCCTGCTGGCGATCCGCGTGGACGGCCTGCAGCAGCGGGACGTGGCCGAGCAGCTGGGCGTGTCGCTGCGGCTGGTGCAGCGCGAACTGAAAGCGGCCCAGGACTATCTGGCCGAGCGCAGCGGGCAGGACCGGCAGGTGCGGTTCTGACCGGCGGCGTCCGTCTACACTTTGACGCCGAGCAGAACCCCGCAGCGTGCGGGCATGGCTGGACTGCGCATGGACCCTGATGATCGCCCGCACCGCACGCTCGACGCCGTGGAGCGCCAGGCCCACGCCTGGGTGGTGCGTCTGACGTCGGGCGAGGCCACGGCAGCCGACGGACGCAGGTTCCGCCAATGGTGCGCGACCGATTCGCGTCACCGCGAAGCGTTTGCCCGTGCGCGGCGGCAATGGGAGCAGGTGCGCGTGGCCGGTGAGCAGGTCCCGGCTGCGGCGCGCCAGCCGCAGGCACCGGGCCTGGCACGGCGATGGAGCCGGCGTGCATTCCTGGGGGCGGCCATCGCCGCCCCCGCCAGCCTCGCCGTGGTGGCAGCGATCCGTCCACCGTTGGGGCTGTGGCCGTCGGTGAGTGCGATGGCGGCCGACTTCCATACCGGCACCGGCGAGCGCCTCCAGCTTGCGCTGACGCCGCAGTTGACGCTGGAGCTGGATACGCAGAGCAGTCTGCGGCGCCGGATGGGTGCGGGTGGCGAGGGTTACGAGCTGGTGCAGGGGCAGGCGGCATTCGAGACCGCTGCGGGTTCACGCCTCCCACTGTACGCGGGGCCGGGCTGTGTGATCGCCGATGAGGGCGCAGCCCGGCTGGACGTGCGCAATACCGGGGGACACGTCCGGGTGACGTGCCTGCGCGGCAGCGCCCGCATCGAGCACCCGCAGGGCCGGCTGCGGCTGCAGGCCGGACAGCAGACCCGCTACGACGAACGCCTGAGCGGCGTGGTGGCCGAGGCCGTGGCCGGCGAGGTCAGCGCCTGGACCGAAGGCATGCTGGTGTTCCGCCGCGCGCCGTTGCGCGAGGTGGTGGACGAGATCAATCGCTATCGCCGCGGCAGGGTCCTGCTCGGTGACGGCGCACAGGCGCGTGCGCCGGTCAGCGGTCGCTTCCGCATCGATGACCCGGACGCGGCGCTGGAACAGCTGCGGTTGACGCTGTCGTTGGAGCTGCGTCGCTTCCCGGGCGGTATCGCCGTCCTGGGGTAGAGCCCCCGGCCACGCGCGTCGCGTGGCTGCCGCATGCAAGGAGAAGCCAAGGAATGCGCAACGAGACCATCGGTGTGCTCGACCTGCGACGCAACCTGTCCGCATTGCTGGAGACCACGCAGCGGCGTCCATTGACGGTGCATCGCTATGGATCGCCTTGGGTCTGCGTGGTGTCCGATCCGCAGTGGCAGGAACAGTCCGTGCTGCTGGATTTCGACCCGCAGGGCCATCCGCTGGCTGCCCTGCTGAGGTTGCAGCAGGCGCTGTCGCTGCCGGAGAAGGGCAGCGTATCACCGGCAATGGCGGCCCGCGGTCTGCTGCTGATGGCGATGCATGGCATACAGGGCCTGCCACAGTTGCACGACCAGGTGATCCATCACCGCTTGTGGCACTGGTTCGTGGCCGGTGCGGTGACTGCGATGGACGGATGGCAGTTGCCGGCACTGCGCCAGGCCACGGCCGCGTTGCTGGCCGACGCGGACGCGGCCGGGTTGCTGTCCGCATTTGCCCGACGTCCCGACGTGATGGTGCTGGCACGACAATGCGGCGGCATCGCTCCGCTGCTGGATGCCGATGCCTGCAGGCGCATGACGTCGCTGTGACAGAGGGGCTGAACCGCAACGCACGGCACATCACGCGCAACGCGCTGTCGCTTCATCGACCCTGCTGACGTCTTCTCCAGAGTACGGCGCATCCGCGTCGTGGAGCGCAGGCAGCGTCGATGGCGGAACGTCGCAGGATCAGCATGCTCGAGCTGGATCGCCACCTGAGCCGGTCGCTGGAACAAGCCCGGCACGCGCCGCTGTGCGTACAGCGCTACGGGCATCCGTGGGTCTGGGTGCTTTCCAGCGACGCCTGGGCAGACGCCGCGCGATGGGCGGCGCTGGACGTCGAGGCGCATCCGCTGCTGGCGCTGCGCCGCGCAACCGATGCGCAACTGCCGGCGTGGCCGGAAGCAGCCATCGCGACGCTGCCCCTGGACATGGACGATGTCCGCATGCTGCAGCGTGCCGCTCTGCTGCTGTGGGTGCAGGCACTGGACAGCGCGCAACGGGTACACGATGACCTGCGCCATCACCAGGTGTACCGCCGCTTCGTCGGCTTCGGCCGTGGCAGCGCCTGGTCGCCGACGCAATGCGTGCGGATCCTGCAGGCCAGTCGCCACCCGCTGCTGCGTCGCTGCGTGGAAGGCGCGTTGGCGGCGGTACCTGCAACGCTGCTGCAGTCGGCTGGCGTGCCGCCGGCGGGCGCCAGCGTAGACAGGGTGGAGCAGCAGCGAATTGCAGGTGGATGTTTATCGTACTGACACATGCGCCGCTGACCATGGTGCAGCGGTCCCTTCCAGGATGACGAGGGCGGAACAATGGCAAGACAGCTTCGTGGTGGCAGGGCCCGGCAGCACGGTTTCAGCCTGATCGAGATCATGGTGGTGGTGGTGATCATCGGCATTCTTGCCGCACTGATCGTGCCGCGCCTGATGGATCGTCCCGATCAGGCGCGGGTGGTGGCGGCACGCCAGGACATCGCCGCACTGATGCAGGCGCTGAAGCTCTATCGCCTGGACAATGGCCGCTACCCCAGCACCGAGCAGGGATTGCAGGCGTTGGTGGCGCCGCCCAAGAGCAGCGGCGCGATGCCGACAACCCCCTATCTGGACCGCCTGCCGAACGACCCCTGGGGGCATCCGTACCAGTACCAGAACCCGGGCGCGCACGGCGACATCGACGTGTTCTCCCTTGGCGCGGACAGCAAGGCCGGAGGTGATGCCGGCAATGCGGACATCGGCTCCTGGCAGCTGTGAGGTCCACCGATGTCGCCTCCGATGGCAGCCTTTCCGTGTCGTCGCCAGCAGGGCATGGCGGTGATCGTCGCGATGCTGGTGGTCGCACTGGTGGCGGTGATCGCGACCGCGCTGCTGACCCGCCAGGCCGCGCAGCTGCGTGCGCTGCGTGGCGACCAGCTGCGGGCGCAGGTACGCATGGCCGTGGATGCCGCGCTGGAGCGCGCGGGGCAGCAGCTTCGTGACGACGCGCGCGAGCAGCTGACCACCGTGCGCGACGGTCGCTGGGCACGGCCGGTGCAACTGGATGCGCCGCTGCCGGTGCGCCTGCAGATGGTGGACGCGCAGTCGCTGTTCAACCTGCGCAACCTGTTGTCGCAGGGCCAACCGGATGCGCAGGCGCGGCAGGCCTTCGTGGCGCTGTGCGTGGAGCAGGGGGTGTCTGCGGCTACATGCAGCGGTGCCGCGGACCACATCCAGGCACGGCTGCGCGACGGTGATCGCGCCGCGCAGGCGCCCCTGCCGCGCGAAGCCCTGATCGGGCAGGCGCTGGCCGGTGCCGAGCCACGCGCCGTCCGGGCGTTGTCCCGGCGCACGGTGGTGTTGCCGGCGCAGACGCTGGTCAACGCCAATACGACTGACCTGGCCGTGCTGCAGGCGGTTGCACCCGGCGCTGATCCGGGCCGGCTGCGGGCGCTGGTGGACGAGCGCGATGGCGGCCGCTGGCTGCTCAACCGCGGTGATATCGCCAACCGCCTGCAGGTGAGCAGCGAGCAGATGTCGGTGATGCCGCTGGGCATCCACAGTGAATGGTTCCTGGCGGTCGGACAGGTCCAGGCAGACGACCGCGATGTCGATTTCCGCGCGTTGATCTGGCGTGAGTACCGCGATGACAGCGTGCGCGTGCAGCGTGTATGGACGAGGATCGGCGCATGAGCGTGCAGCTGCGGGTACGCCTGCCGGCGCTGGATCGACTGCAGGCCGACAGCCGGGTGGAGTGGGCGCAACTGCAACGCGGTGACGTGGCGGCGCATGGCTGCGAGGCGCTATCGGCGCTGGGACAGCGCCATCCGCAGGCACAGGTGCACGCCTGCCTCGATCCGCATGACCTGATCCTGCTGGAACTGCAGCTGCCGCCGCTGTCAGGTCGCCGGCTGCAGGCCGCGCTGCAGGGCGAGGTGGAGGCGATGCTGCTGGACGACCTGCAGGATGTTGCGCTGGCCAATGGGCCGCAGGCGGCTGACGGGACCGTGCCGGTGGCATGGCTGGGCCAGCAGGCCGTGGCCCAGGCGCAGCAGCTGCTGGCGTCGTGCGGCCTGAGCCTGCAGGGGCTGTACCCGACGCCGCTGCTGCTGCCGTGGACGGAGGGGCGGGCCACGCTGGAGGCGAAGGGCGAGCACCTGCTGGTACGCAGCGGGCGCGACCGCGGCTTCGTGCAGTGGAGTGGCGGGCGCGACGTGGCAGGCGTGCTGCAGGCAACCTCCCTGCGCCTGCAGCAGGCCGGCGTGCAGGCCGTGCAATGGGTGCATGCGGTGCCCTCGGGTTGGCCCGGACACCTGCAGACCAGCACAGTGGCCGCGGGCAGCGAGGCCAGCGGCCCGCTGCCGGCATGGGCACTACCGCTGCAGCGCGGCGGACGACGCCTGCCACGAGTGGCGATCGGGCTGGCACTGGCGGCCGGGGTGCTCGCCGCGACGGGCCTGCAGTTGCAGGTCTCGCGCTGGCGCGGCGAAGGTGAGGCGTTGCAGCGGGAAATGACGCGGCAGTTCAGCGCGCAGTATCCGGAAATCACCGAGGTACTGGATCCGGTCCTGCAGGCACGGCGTGCGTTGGCCGCACCGGTGCAGACGGCTCCACTGCCGCGGATACAGCAACAGGTCGCGCTGGCATTGCAGGCGGTTCCGGAGCTGGCCGGCCGCGTTCGCGGCATGGACTACACGCCCGGCGCGCTTGAACTGGAACTGGATGCCGATGCGCAGGCGCTGGCCGATGATGCGCAGCATCTGGAACGATGGCAGCAGGCGGCGCAGGCGCAGGGCCTGCAGCTGGTCCGCCAGGGCGGTGGCCGCCTGCGGCTGAGCACCGGGGGCAGCCGATGAGGGTACGGACTGCGTGGATGGAAGGCGGCATCGCGGCGCTGTCACAGTGCTGGCGGCGCCTGCAGCTACGCGAACGCGTCATGCTGACGACGATGGTGGGTGCACTGCTGGCCGCTGCGCTGTGGGCATTCTGGCTGGAGCCCCTGCTGAAGCAGCGCAGCTACTGGCAGGTTGAGCTGCCGCGCCTGCAGGCACAGATGCGGGCACTGGCGCCCTTGCTGGACGCGCGCGAGCGCCAGCGCCTGGCCCGGGAGCAGCGGCCGACACTGGCCAGCCTGCGTTCGCGGATCGCCGCCGCCGGCCTTGCCGATGGGATGCGGGTCGACGCGCGCGATGGACGCTGGCACCTGCAGGTGCAGTCGGTGCCCGCCGATGTGCTCTGGAACTGGCTCCTGCCGCTGCTGGCCGACCCGACCATCGAACTGCAACGACTGCAACTGCAACGCACAGGGGACGCGGATATGCCGGCGGCACGCATTTCAGGAAGCATCGTGATGAAGGCCGTTGCGGGTGAGCTTCGATGAGGTCGATGCACGGTCTTGCCTGTGGCGCGGTGCTGGCTCTGGTCGTGGGGATGGTCCACCTGCCCGCGCCGGCATGGGCGCAGGATGCCAGCGACGAGCCGGTCCAGTTGAATCTGGTGGATACCGATATCGGTGGCGTGCTGCGGATGGCGGCGCGTTTCACCGGCCGCCAGTTCCTGATCGATCCACGCGTGACCGGCAAGATGACGGTGGTATCGGATGGTCCTGTCAGTCGCGCGCAGGCCTATCAGCTTCTGCTCGGCGCACTGCGCATGCGTGGCTTCGCCGTGGTCGAGAACGGTGGCATCAGCCGGGTCGTGCCACAGGCCGATGCCAAGCTGCTGGGCGGCCGGGTAGGCGGCGGAGCGGCAGGTGGAGAGGTTGCCACACGGACCTTCGCGCTGCGTTACGAGAATGCGGCCGCACTGGTCGCGGTGCTGCGGCCGATGATCAGCCCGGACAACCCGATCACCGCCAACGCGGGCAACAATACTCTGGTCATCACCGACTATGCCGACAATCTGGAACGCATCGCGCGGGTGATCGCCAGCGTGGACACCCCGGCTGGCATGGACACCGACGTGGTCAAGCTGCAGCAGGGGATCGCCGTGGATGTGGCCGCGATGGTCGCACCGTTGCTGGATGCGCAGGGCGCCGAGCCGGGCCAGAAGGTGATGGTGATGGCCGATCCGCGCAGCAACAGCGTGCTGCTGCGCTCCAGCAGCCCGGGGCGCACGCGGTTGGCACGCCAGCTGGTGGAGAAGCTGGACCGGGCACAGGACGAGTCCGGCAACCTGCATGTGGTCTATCTGCGCAATGCACAGGCCACCCAGCTGGCGGGTGTGCTGCGTGGCGTGGTGGCCGGGCAGAGCGACGCGCAGGCGATGGGCAGCAGCGAGGGCATCACGCCGCTGCCTGGCGGGGCCGCTCGCAGCGCGCCGACGCAGCCGCAGCCGCAGCAGGCCGGGGCCACGGGCAATGCGCTGCAGTCGCAGCGGCTCGATCCGGACCGGCGCGACCCCGCTGATGCCGGCAGCAGTGGCTTCAGCCAGAACGGCATCTCCGTACAGGCCGATGTCGCCACCAATACGCTGCTGATCTCGGCGCCGGAGCCGGTGTACCGCAACCTGCGTCGGGTGATCGACCAGCTCGACCAGCGGCGCGCGCAGGTGCTGGTGGAAAGCCTGATCGTGGAAGTCAACCAGACCGATGCCGCTGAACTGGGGGTGCAGTGGATGTTGGGCAATGGCCGCACGTTCGCAGGCACCCACTTCGGTGGTGCGACCGGCGGCAGCGGCCTCAATGGCACGGCGCGCACCACGCTGGACGTGCTGCCGCGCGATGGCCTCAACGTGGGCGTGATCGATGGCACCATCACGCTGCCGGGCGTGGGCCAGATCCTCAACATGAAGGCACTGGCCAACGCGCTGCAGAGCAAGGGCGGTGCCAACATCCTGTCCACGCCGAACCTGATGACGCTGGATAACGAGGCCGCCAGCATCATGGTCGGCCAGACCGTCCCATTCGTCAGCGGCCGCTATGTCACCGACGGCGGAGGTGGCAGCAACAATCCGTTCCAGACCATCGAGCGCGAGGACATCGGCCTGAAGCTGCGGGTGCGCCCGCAGATCTCCGAAGGCGGGACGGTGAAGCTGGACATCTATCAGGAAGTGAGCAGCATCGACGGGCAGAGCTCCGGTAGCGAGGGCATCATCACCAACAAGCGGGCACTGGACACCAGCGTGCTGCTCGACGACGGCCAGATCATGGTGCTGGGCGGCCTGCTCGAGGACAGCGTCAGCCACGGTCGCGACGCGGTGCCGGGCCTGGGTCGGATTCCGGTACTGGGCGCGTTGTTCCGCAGCGACACGCGCAGGCGCGCCAAGACCAACCTGATGGTGTTCCTGCGACCGCACGTGGTGCGTGACCCGGCGGCCGGCCAGCGCCTGACCCGCGATCGCTACGACTACATGCGCAACGCCCAGGCCGGTGCACAGCCGGTGCAGAGCTGGGCATTGCCGGCGCTGTCGGCGCCGCAGCTGCCGCCACAGGACCTGGGTACGCTCGGCCAGGGCAACGCGCGCGACGGCCAGGGGCGACCATTGCAGAACACCAGTCTGGCCGCCCTGTACCCGACCGGCGAGGGCACCGCGCAACATGTGCAGTTCGCGCAGGGCCTGGACCCCGCACGCGCCGCGCAGGCGGTGGCGCAGGTGCGGGCATTGGGGCTGCAGGCGTACGCAGAAGCCACACCCGGCGCAGCGGGTCAGCGCCTGCGGGTGCGACTGCCACGCGATCCGGCACAGCTGGACCCGGCCCTGCAGCAGCTGCGGGGCTTGGGATACACCCCGGAACTGGTGATCGGGCCGTGACCGTGGCCAACGATCTGCGATCACTGCCGTATGCCTGGGTGCGCAGCCACGGGGTGATGCTGGCCGACACGGGTGATGGGCCGGTCCTGCTGGGCACCGCCGAGACCCCGGCCTGGGCTGTCGCCGAGCTTCGCCGCCTGAATGGACCCCTGCCGTTCCAGCAACTGGACAGTGCGGCCTGGCAGCAGCGGCTGGGCGAACAGTATCGTGACGGCGGCGACGCCGCGGCGGTCGTCGGCGCGGCGGAGAGCGAAGTCGACCTTGACCGGCTGATGCAGGACATGCCGGAGATCACCGATCTGCTGGACGCACAGGATGACGCGCCGGTGATCCGCATGATCAATGCGCTGCTGGCACAGGCCGCGCGCGATGGCGCCAGCGACCTGCACATCGAGCCGTTCGAGACCCATTCGGTGGTCCGCTACCGTGTCGATGGCACGCTGCGCGACATGGTGCAGCCGCGGCGCGCCCTGCATGCCGCCCTGGTGTCGCGCATCAAGATCATGGCGCACCTGGATATTGCCGAGAAGCGCCTGCCACAGGACGGGCGCATCGCCCTCCGCGTAGGCGGCCGGCCGCTGGACATCCGCGTGTCCACCGTGCCGACCGGGCACGGCGAGCGCGCGGTGCTGCGCCTGCTGGAGAAGGATGCCGGCCGGCTGCAGCTGCAGCGCCTTGGCATGGCCGACGACACCCTGGCCACGTTCACCGGCCTGATCCGCCAGCCACACGGCATCGTGCTGGTCACCGGCCCGACCGGCAGTGGCAAGACCACCTCGCTGTACGCCGCGCTCGGCCAGCTCGACAGCAGCACCAGCAACATCCTCACCGTGGAGGATCCCGTGGAGTACGACTTCGCGGGCATCGGCCAGATCCAGGTCAATGCGCGTATCGGGATGACCTTCGGCACCGCCCTGCGCGCGATCCTGCGCCAGGACCCGGACACCATCATGATCGGTGAGATCCGCGACCTGGAAACCGCGCAGATCGCCGTGCAGTCGTCACTGACGGGTCATGGCGTGCTGGCCTCGCTGCATACCAACGATGCGATCTCGGCAGTGACCCGGCTGGCAGACATGGGGGTGGAGCCGTTCCTGCTGGCGTCTTCGCTGCGCGGTGTGCTGGCACAGCGGCTGGTAAGGCGCCTGTGCATGCAGTGCCGGCGCGCGGAGGTCGACGCCGACGGTCGCACGGTGTGGCGGGCAGTGGGCTGCGCAGCCTGCGCACACAGCGGCTACCGCGGGCGAACCGGCATCCATGAGCTGTTCGTGGTCGATGATCGGGTGCGCGCGCTGATCCATGAAGGGCAGGGCGAGCCCGCGCTGCGCCAGGCGGCACGGGCCGCCGGCATGCGCAGCCTGCGCGAGGACGGCCAGCGTTGGGTCGACAGCGGCCTGACCACGCTGGAGGAAATCCTGCGCGTCAGCGGCGACGGTTGACGCGACGATGGCGCTGTTCGACTACCAGGCCGCCAACGCGCAGGGACGCATCGAAAAGGGCCAGGTGGATGCCGACAGCCCGCGTGGCGCGCGCCAGCTGCTGCGCGGGCGTGGGCTGACGCCCGTGCAGGTCAGCCCCGCGCGCGGCGCAGGCGGGGGCTGGGGGACACGCCGGCTTTCAGCGAGCGAACTGGCCTGGGCCACCCGCCAGCTGGCCAGCCTGCTCGCCGCCAGCCTGCCGCTGGAGGGCGCATTGAGTGCCGTCATCGAGCAGGCAGAGCGACCGCATGTGGCTCAGGCGCTGACCTCGGTGCGCGCCGATGTGCGTGCGGGTCAGCGCTTGACCATGGCCCTGGCGGCCCGGCCGCGCGACTTCCCGCCGATCTATCGCGCCCTGGTCGGCGCCGGCGAGGACTCGGGCGACCTGGCGCGGGTGATGGAACGCCTGGCCGATTACATCGAGGAGCGCAATGCGCTGCAGGCCAAGGTGCTCACGGCGTTCATCTATCCAGCGGCGATCAGTCTGGTATCGGTGGCTATCGTGATCTTCCTGCTCAGCTATGTGGTGCCGCAGGTGGTGACAGCGTTCGTGCAGGCACGACAGACACTGCCGATGCTGACCCAGGTGATGCTGGCCGCCAGCGCGTTCGTGCGCAGTTGGGGTGCATGGACAGCGCTGGGCATCGGCCTGCTGGTTGCAGCATGGCGGCTGGCGTTGCGCCGCACCGATCTGCGCCTGCGCTGGGATGCGATGCTGCTGCGCGTACCGGTGATGGGGCGCTTCGTGCTTGGCGTGAACAGTGCGCGCTTCGCCTCGACGCTGGCCATCCTGCTCGATGCCGGCGTGCCGTTGCTGCGCGCCTTGGAGGCGGCGCGGCAGACACTGGGAAACACGCTGCTGGCGCGCTGCGCCGAGGATGTCGCCGCGCGCGTGCGTGAAGGCGCGGCACTGGGCGCTGCGTTGAAAGTGCAGAAGGTCTATCCGCCGATCCTGGTGCATCTGGTCACCAGTGGTGAAAAGACCGGCACACTTGCGCCCCTGCTGGATCGCGCCGCGCAGACCCTCTCGCGCGAGATCGAGCGGCGCGCGATGGCACTGACCGCACTGCTCGAGCCGACCATGATCCTGGTGATGGGCGGGGTGGTGCTGACCATCGTGCTGGCGGTGCTGATGCCGATCATGGAAATGAACCAGCTAGTGCAGTGACGGGCGTGCGGCGCACAGGCCACGCTTCTCCACACAATCCTCCATACCTTTTCTCGATCTTCCACAGGTTTCTTAAGCGGCCTGTCATCGGCACGGACGAGCATGAGCCTGTCGTCGCGGAGCGGGCTGGGAGGCCCTCAGCGACAGCAGGCGTGTAGTGACCGTTCCTCCCTTGGCGTTTCCCTTCGCAGCAAACCCTTCAGGAGAAGATCATGTACAAGTACAAGACTCTGGCCGCGCTGGTTGCCACCGCGCTGCTCGCCACTGCCGGCGCCGCGTCGGCGCAGACCGTTACCGGCGGTGGTGCATCGCTGCCGGCCGACCTCTACAAGGGCCAGGCTGACAGCATCCTGCCGGCCAACTTCAGCTACGCCGTGACCGGTTCGGGCACCGGCAAGAAGGCGTTCCTGGAGAACAATTCGGCGCTGTTCTCGACCACCGGCACCGTGCATTTCGCTGGCAGCGACTCGGTGCTGAGCGCGACCGAACTGAGCACCTACACCACCAACTACAACCAGTCGACCAATGCGAACCGCTACGGCGCCCTGATCCAGGTGCCGTCGGTGGCCACCTCGGTGACCATCCCGTTCAACAAGCCGGGTTCGGCCGTCAACCTGAGCGTGGCGCAGATCTGCGGCGTGTTCTCCGGCGCGATCAGCGACTGGTCGACCATCGACGCCAACCGCAGCGGTCCGATCCGCGTGGTCTACCGCACCGAAAGCAGCGGCACCAGCGAAATGTTCACCCGCTTCCTGGCTGCGGCCTGTGCCGCTGAGCCGGCTGCGACCTCGAACCTGGTCGGTGGCACGTTCGCCGTGAAGTCGACCTTCGCCGACCTGTACAAGCGCGATGCCAACAACAACCTGCCGGCGTTCCTGGTCGCCGCGCCGGCCACGGGCGGCACCTCGCTGTACAACGCTGTCTATGCGGCGGATGGCCGCATCGGCTACGTCGGCCCGGACGTGATCCCGAGCCTGACCGATGCGACCAAGGTTGCCAAGGTCAAGGGCTTCTCGCCGGACCAGGTGAGCGTGCAGGCCACCCTGGATACCGTCGCTCCGCCGACCGGCACCGCTGCCGAGAACCCCGCCAACTGGGTGCCGGTGTTCGGCAACCCGTCGGCCGGCTATCCGATTGCCGGCTACACCAACCTGGTGATCGGCCAGTGCTACAAGGATTCGGCGGTTGCCACCAGTCTGCGCGGCTTCCTGGCGCGTCACTATCCGGCGACCTACCCGGCGGCCTACGAGGCGTCGATCACCGGCCATGGTTTCATCCCGCTGACCAAGGCTTGGCGCGATGCGATCCGCAACCGCTTCGTGCTGGCCAGCAGCGCAGCCGGCCTGAACAATCCCAGCACCTGTGCGGGCATCGGCCGTCCGCTGTAATCCGCAGCACCGCGTGAACCCTGTTTGACCCGGCGCCGGCCTCTGTGGCCGGCGTCGCCATTTCCGCCGTGCGGCGTGCAGCGCCATCGCCCCCTGCACGTTGTCGGCTTCATGTCACGCGAACCGTCTATCAGTGGCAGGGCATGCGTTGCGCGTGTCTGCGATCACCGCCGCCAGTGCGGTCCACCAGGTTGATGAGGTTACGATGTCGCACCCGCTCCCGTCCGCTGTTCATCCGGCCGCGCCGATGCGCCGCAATCATCCGATGGCGTGGGCCATCGCGGTCGCACTGGGAAGCGTGGTCGCTCCGGCCAGCCAGGCCCAGCAGGCGTTCAGCCCGGCCTGGTTCGCCGAGCGCGGCGCAGCGCAGGGCGCGGCCAGCCAGAGCGGGCGCATGCCCAACGGCGTGCCCATCCAGTTCCAGTTGCCGGCGCAGCAGCAGGATGCTGCGCGGCAGAAACTGCAGCAGTCGATCGACAATCTCGGCACTGCCGCGCAGGCCATCGCCCTGCAGCAGCGCCTGCAGGAACAGGCGCGGCAGTCGCGGCGGGAGGCCGGGTTCATCGTTGCCGACGGATTGGGCAGGGACGGGTTGAAGGTCGATGAGAATCCGTTGACCCGGGGCTGGATCAACGCCCGCGAGGCAATCCAGTCGCAGGGCAGCGACGGACGGGTCCAGGTCAGCATCGAGCAGACCGCGGACAAGGCGATCCTGAACTGGGAGACCTTCAATATCGGCGGCAACACCACGCTGAACTTCCTGCAGAACCCGGACTGGGCCGTGCTCAATCGGGTGAACGATCCGAATGCGCGGCCCAGCCAGATTCTCGGCCAGCTCACCGCGGGCGGCACCGTGTTCGTGGCCAACCGCAACGGCGTGGTGTTCGGCAACAACAGCCAGGTCAACGTCCGCAACCTGGTCGCGGCGGCGGCGCGCATCAGCGACGGCCAGTTCCGCGACACCGGGTTGTACAGCGCGGATACGAATACGGCGGCCCTGAGCGATGCCGTTGGCAAGGTGATGGTGGAGCGGGGCGCACGTATCGCGACCCACGAGCCGACCAGCGCCACGCGTGGCGGCGGTTACGTGCTGCTGGCGGGACACAGCGTGGAGAACGCCGGCCAGATCGAGGCACGAAAGGGCCAGGTGCAGCTGGCGGCCGGCGACAGTTTCGTGATCCGGCGCGGCGTCGGCACCGCAGCCAATACCAGCTCCACCACGCGTGGCAATGAAATCGCGCCGCGCTTCATCGCTGACAGTACCGCGGGCAGCGTGCGCAATACCGGCCTGCTGCGTGCCCGCGAGGGTGACGTGACCCTGGCCGGACGCAACGTCGAGCAGGCCGGCGTTGCCGTGGCCAGCACGACGCTCGCACAGCGCGGCACCGTGCATCTTCTGACCTCGGCCAGTGATACCGGCAGCACCGTCACGCTCGCCGATGGATCGACCACGGCGGTGCTGATCGAGGACGATGGCAAGGCCACGGCACTGGACACCCAGCGGGACAGCCTCATCAGGGAATCGGCAGAGCAGGATGCGATCCGCGCGGGCGCGCGCTCGGCAACCTTCGACAATCTCTCCCAGCACAACGACCGACGCGACCAGTCGCGGGTGGAGATCGTGTCCGGTGGCACCATCCATTTCCGTCCGGACTCGCTCACGGTTGCCACGGGCGGCCAGGTCATCGCCGACGCGGCGGCCCGCAGCTACGTCGACGATGCAGCACGCGTGGACGTGTCGGGTGCCGTGGGCGTGCAGGTCTCGATGGAAAGCAACAATGTCCAGATCAAGGTGCAGGGCAACGAACTGCGCGATGCGCTGGACAACCGCGACAGCGGCAAGCTGACCAGCAGCGAGGTCTGGGTCGACCGCCGCAGGCTCATCCACGTGCCAGCCGGAACCGGGGGCTACGACGGTGAGCGCTGGTATGCCGCAGGCGGCCTGCTGGAAGTGGGCGGCTACCTCGACAACCAGGGGCATTCGATCGGCGAATGGGCCGCGCAGGGAGGCACCGTCCTGCTGGGTGGCAGTGAAGTGATCACGCATGGTGGGTCACGCATCAACCTTGCGGGTGGCAGCCTGGATGTGCAGAGCGGCGTGATCCGGCAGAGCTGGGTGCGCGGCGTGGATGGCCAGGTGTACCGCCTTGATGACGCACCGGCGGAGATGCTGTTCGACGGGGTGTACAACGGCCATGAGGTGAAACAGGAGCGCTGGGGCGTCACCGAGACGTTCCGCGATCCGGTCGTGTTCGCGGCGCAGCGTGTCGACAACGGGTATACGGTCGGCCGCGATGCAGGACGCCTGATCGTCTCCGCCCCGACGGCGGTGCTGGAGGGCCGTGTGGAGACCGCCACCTTCCAGGGCGCGCAGCAGAACCGCCGGCCTGATGCCGCACTGGACGGCTATGCACAGGCGCAGACGGCGGCAGCACGCAATGCGCAGCTCTACCTCGGGCGTTATGACGGCCAGGGCCGCAGCGGGGTGTTCGGTTCGGACGTGCGCGTGGATGACAATGCGCCGAAGACGGCGGCGTGGTCACTGCTGGCACCGGTCGGGGAGGAGCGGCGCGACACGGTGTGGCTGGACATCGCAGAATTGAGTGCCCAGCAGTGGGGGCGGATCGATCTGGCGAGCGCCGATCGCATCAGCATTGACGGCCGTCTTCGGTTGCAGGCGGGCGGACAGCTGAATCTGACCGGCAGCGAGGTGGAACTGGCGGGCGACATCGGCATTGCCGGCGGCCAGCTGTCGGCGGGCAACCTGCTGGAGGTGCAGGGCAGGCCGACGGCACTGCTGAACGATGGCCGCGCACGCACCGTTATTGCCGACGGTACCCGCATCGTTCTTGCCGGTGAATGGAGCAACGCAGCGTTGGGAGAGCCGCTGGATGCGGGTGGTGCCTGGACGGATGGCGGCCGCCTGAGCTTGGGCAACAGCCATGACGTGAGCGTGGGCGCGGGGGCGACGGTCGACGTCGAGGCCGGCGCCGCGCTGGACCTGCGCGGCAAGGGGCATGTCGGCAAAGGGGGCAGCATCAGTCTGCAGGCGAACAGCAGCACGGTTGCAACGGACGGCAGCGGCCGGGTGCAGCTGGGCGAGGGCAGCCGGTTCAGCGGCCGTGGCCAGGGCAGCGGCACGTTCTCGCTGGGCACCGGTGGCCGGGTGCGGGTGGGCGATGCGGATCCGGCGGACGCAGCAGCGCTGCAGGTGGATGCCGGCCTGTTCGGCAGTGGCTTTGCCCAATACGACATCAATGGCCATCAAGGGCTGGAGGTTGCCGATGGCACGCAGCTGGCAGCGCGCATGCCGGGCCTTCGGATGACCGCGGACGCGCGCACCGCGACGGATCGGAAAGAGGCACTGGAGAGCTGGCTGGCACCGCTCTACAGTGCCGATCCACTGAGCGGGCTGGTCCGCCAGCGCAGCGGTGCCAGCGTGAGCCTGCGCTCGGATCGCAACAGCGTCGGCGGCGACCTGCGGGTGGGCAAGGCCGCGCTGATCGAGGTCGACCCGGGGCAGGCGATCTCCCTGCTCGGCGCCGGCAACATCGATGTGGAAGGTACGCTGCGTGCGCAGGGAGGACGCATCAGCATCGACGATGTGCGCCTGCCGACCACGCTGTATGCCGGGCAGCGGAGCGAGCGGACCTGGCAGTTCGCTGACGGTGCGCTGCTGGATGTCAGTGCGGACGCGGTGTCACTGGCCGATGCCGGTGGCCGCCTGCAGGGACTGGTGCGGGCCGGGGGGCGCATCGAGATCGGCGGCGCGCTCGACTGGGAGACCTCTGCGTCGGTGGACAACCGTCCGCCTGAAGCCTTCGTCGTGCTCGAGCGCGGTGCGCAGCTGCGGGCAGCGGGCGCCTCGGCGCCGCTGGATGTCGACGGGAAGGGGCGGACCCGCGTGGACAGCGATGGCGGGCAGATCGTGCTGCGTTCGGCCAACGCTCTGTACCTGGACGGCGCAATGGACGCCTCCGCCGGCGGCAGTGGCGCGCGTGGCGGCACCTTGGGCGTGGCCTTTGGTGGCAGCGTCCATGCGCGGGGCGCGAGCGAGGAAGTGCTGCGTGCGCGCGGCATCACGCTCAGCCAGCGCGGCGAGGCCGACGCGGTGCTGCCAGACCGGCTGGAGTACGGGCACGCGACGCTGTCGGTGGAGCAGATCCAGGCCGGCGGCTTCGACAGCCTGTCCGTGTTCGGTGACGTCCGCGCGGAGGGCGATGTCGACCTGCGCATGGGCCAGAGCCTGCGCATCTACGGACAGGGGCAGTCAAGCCTCGGCATGGCCGTGGCAGCACCGCAGTCCAGCAGGATTTCGCTGAGTGCTCCGCACCTGCTGCTGGCACAGTCGCACTGGCAGTCGCTGCCGGGTGAGAACCTGGTGGTCACCGATACCGTGGCGTCGGCCGCGGAAGGCGACCACGTGCTGTCGGCGCGGGCCGATCTGATCGACATCCGCGATGTCACCTGGCTGCCCGGCTTCAACCAGGTCGTGCTGGACAGCCGCAGCGACGTACGGCTGCTCAACGCGGTGTCCAACGGCGGATCGATCAGTGCGTTGATGGCGAGCGGGTCGATGGACGTGAGTGCCGCCCGCCTGTACCCCACCTCCGGTGCGACGGGCTACCTCGTCGCGGGTGCGTCTGCGGCGACCGTGGCGACGCCTGGATACTGGTCGGATCCGGATGCGGTTCTGCGCATCCGGGGTACGGGCACGGCGGCGACCACCCCGCCGGAGTCAGCGCTGGGCGCGTTGCAGCTGGTGGCAGCGACCGTGCAGCAGGGCGGAAACGTGCAGGCGCCGATGGGAGCGCTGCAACTGGGCGGCCTGATCCTGGGCGGCACACGTGCCAGCCGGGTGGAGCTGTTGCCGGGCAGCATCACCTCCACCAGTGGCGCAGGTCTGGCGCTGCCCTATGGCGGTACCGTGGACGGCGTGTCGTGGAGAAGGGGCAGCAGCAGCCTGGAATCACTGACGCCGGGTGGAGTTGCATCCAAAGGCGTGACCCTTACCGCCAACGATGTGGATGTGCATGCCGGTGCGCTGCTGGACGTGTCAGGTGGCGGCGAACTGACGGGCGCGGCGTTTGTCTCAGGCCGCGGTGGCTCCGTCGACGTGCTGCGCACCGCGCTGGCCGATGCCAACCCGCGCTATGCGTTCAGTGCGTCCGGCAACCCGGTGTACGCGATTGTGCCGGGACGTGCCGGCAGCTTCGCACCCAGCAGTGATGATGGGTTTGCTGCGCCGGCGGTGGGCCAGCAGATCACCGTACCGGCCGGCGTTCCCGGCCTGCCTGCGGGGACCTACACATTGCTGCCGGCCAGCTTCGCGCTGCAGCCGGGTGCATTCCGCGTCGAACTGGGCGCGACGGGAACCTCCGGCGTACCGCAGCCGATCCAGACCGGCACCGGGACCTGGCGCGTGTCCGGCCAGCAGGGATTGGCACTGGGTGGGGTGGCGTCGCCGCTGCTCACCGACATCCTGCTGACGCCGGCGGCGGTGGTGCGCCGGCATTCCGGCTACAACGAAACCAGCTACAACAGCTTCGTGCAGGCCACCGCCGACCGTCGTGGCGAGGCGCGCGGCTGGCAGACCATCGATGCGCTGGGGCTGACCCTGGCACTGGGTGAAGGCGCTGGCCGCGAGGGAACCGCGGCCGTCGACTTCGCCGGCACGGCGCGCTTCTCCGCGGCCAATGAAAAGGGACGCGGTGGCACCCTGGTGGCCACGCTCGCCAGCCCGGCCGTGGGTTCGCTGGAGATCGCTGCTGCCGGCAGTCCGTCGCAGGCGCACGATCGTGGCGCGACCTTCACCGACGACGCACTCAATGCGCTGCGGCCGGAACGCTTGGTGATCGGCGGACAGTTCAATGAGACGGCATCGCTGGTGGCGGTGTCCGGCGCGGTGCGCGATGTGGCGATCCGCTCCGGTGCGAGCCTGCAGGCACCGGAGATACTGGTGGCTGCGGCGTCCGGTGGCAGCGGCATCCTGGTCGAAGCCGGGGCGACACTCGATACCCTGCCTTTCGCACGCGACACCGCGTCCGCGCCGACCGTACCCTATCAGGTCAATGGCGGCCTGCTGGCCGTCTCGAACCAGCGCCTGAACCTGATCACCGGTACGACCGGCGTGGCGGCCGGGCCGGTCGCGATCGACATCGGCGGCTGCCAGACGGACTGCGAAGGCGAGGCACGGCTGGTATCCGATGGCAGCATCGGGGTGGCCACCGATGGCGTGCTGCAGATGCGCGATTCCGCCCGTTATGGCACGCGCCAGCTTGGCGTGAGCATGGCGGCGCTCAACCTCGGCAGCGCCGAGGCGATCGCGCAGGCAGCGGCCGCAGGGGCGTTGCCAAATGGCATGACCATGAACCAGTCCGTGCTGCAGCAGCTGCTGCGCGACAATGATGCCACCGGCGCACCGGCGCTGGATACGCTGAGCCTGGTCGCACGCGATTCGGTCAACGTGTTCGGCAGCGTCGACCTGGATGCGCGCGACAGTGCCACCGGCCGCGGCGGCCTGCAGACGCTGGTACTGGGCGCGCAGGCCATCCATGGCTATGGTGCGGCGAGCGACCGTGCGCGCATCCTGGTGGACACACTGGTCTGGGACGGTTCGCTGGCGGCGACGCAGGCGGCGGGCAGCGATGCATCGGTGCCGCCGGCCGATCCCATGGTGGACCGGCTTGGCGCGGGGCAGCTGGACATCGTCACCCGCAACCTGCAGCTGGCGCGCGCCCCGTTCAGCCGTCCCAGCTCCGAGGTGCCCGCGAACCGCCAGGTGCTCGGCTTCAGCGCGCTCAACCTCAGCGCGTCCGGGCAGCTGCTGTTTTCCGCGCAGGGTACGCTGGACGTGTACCAGCAGCGCGGCGACTATCTCGCGGACAAGGGCTGGCAGTACAGCGGTGGCAGTATCGGCATCGACACGCCGCTGCTGACGGCCGATCCGGGTGCGCAGCTGCAGGTACGGACCGGCGGCGACTTCCGCCTGCAGGGCGGCAGCGGAAGGGCCGGCGGCGACGCACTGGGCAGTGAACTGAGCATCGATGCCGAGCGGATCGCGCTGGACAGCACGATCGCACTGGCCTCCGGCCGCCTGTCAGCGAGCGCACGCGAAGGCATCGCGCTCGGCAGCCAGGCGGCGCTGGACCTGGCAGGGCGCAGGGTTACGCTGTACGACGTGGACCGGTACAGCTGGGGCGGCGACGTGCTGCTGTCCAGCGATGCGGGTGACGTCAGCACTGACGCCGCCTCACGCATCGATCTCTCGGCGCGCAACAACCGCGGCGGACGGCTGACGGTGAACGCCCTGGCCGGGAGTGCCGATCTGGCCGGCGGCATCGAGGGGGCTGCCAGTGGCCGTTACGACGCAGGTGGCACCGTGGTGCCTTACGACGGCGCAGACCTCGTGGTTCGCGCCGGCACGTTGCAGGACTTCGCAGGCCTGAACCAGCGCTTGAACGCAGGCGGTGTCACCGGCGGGCGCACGTTCCGGATCGGTGAGGGTGATCTTCTGATCGGTGATGAGGTGAAGGCGCGCAGGGTCGACATCAGCCTCGACGCAGGCAGCCTGCGCGTGGCGGGGCGCATCGACGCCAGTGGCGAGCAGGTCGGCGCGATCCGCCTGTACGCACGTGACGGTCTGCAGGTGGAGGGAACGCTGGATACGCATGGCACCGGCCTGCGCGTGGACAGCCAGGGCAAGATCATCGACAGCCCGAACCGGGCCACGATCGAACTGGGCAGCGCCGCCGGCGGGATCGACATCGGCGCCGGCGCCCATCTCGACCTGCGCGCGGGCACGGCGGTGGCGGTGGGCGGCGGCCTCGGGCAGAACGACGGCGTGGCCCGCGGCACCCTGAAGATCGATGCGCCCCGCATCGGCGGCAACGATGCGGCGATAACGGTCGCCAACGGTCTGCGCGTCGAAGGTGCGGCCGGTATCCAGGTCAATGCGGTGCGACGCTATGAGGACGCGCCCTTGGCGGACACTGTCGACGTCAACGGCAACCGCGCGCAGCGCGTCACCCAGCAGTGGCTGGACCAGATCGTCGATCCGGACAACCGCGCGTGGATGGACGGCGCGCTGGCCAATGCGGATCTCCGACAACGCACGGCTGCGCTGGGCACGCATCGCCTGCGCCCCGGCGTGCAGGTCCTCGCCCGCCGCAGCGAGGCCAATCCCGGAGGTGACCTGACCGTATCCGGTGACATCGACCTGTCCGGCTACCGCTATGGGCCTGAGGCCGATCGCAATGATCCGGCGCGGCGCGGCTTCGGCGAGTCGGCGTCGCTGGTGCTGCGCGCGGAGGGCAACATCAACGTGCACGGCAGCATCAACGATGGCTTCGCGCCGCCACCGGCCAATCCGGACGAGGCAGGATGGCAGTTGCATGAGAGCCGCAACGGCACCGCCGGTCACACCCCGTTCGGCGGCGACCTGGTGGTGCCGGTGGAGGGCGTGAGGCTGCAGCCCGGTACGGAGTTCCGAGCCGGTACCCGCCTGAACTATGACGTGCCGGTCGAATCGGTAGCGCTTCCGGTCGGTACCGTGCTGCCCGCGCCGATGGTGATCTCGCAGAACCTGCGCCTGCCCGCGGGCACGGTGCTGGGTGCGGCGGTGACCACCGACTCCGGGCAGACGCTGGCGGCGGGCACCGTGCTGCAGGAGCCGCTGGTGCTGGCGGCCGGTGCGCGACTGGGGGCTGGCTTCCGCCTGCGCAGCGATGTGCAGATGGCCGCCCAGGACTGGCCGGCCGGCGCGATGCTGCCGGTGACCCTGCGCCTGGCACGGGAAGTCGAGCTCAAGGTAGGCGCGTACATTCCATCGCTGACCAAGGTGGAGCTGCCCGGCGACGCATCGGTGAACCTGCGTCCTGCCGACGCCAACGGCAACCAGGGACGCAACTGGGCGCTTGCCCCGATGCTGGCCGAAGGTACGACATCGTGGGACATGACACTGGTGGCGGGGGCTGACAGCGACGCCGCGGATCCGCGTTCGCGACGCTGGGGAAGCGACGGCAGCGTGGTGCGTGCCGATACCCATCAGGGCTCGGTCGGCACCGTGACGACCGAGATCATCTGGGTGGGCGACCGGGTCCTGACCGAACAGGCGTCACTGGACTGGATGGGCGACACCTCCTATGCCGGCCGTCCGATTTCCGAGCTGGCAGACATGTTCGGCTTCAGCGAGGATGAGTTCTGCGCGCTTTCCGATGGCTATTGCGGCCCCGCGCCGCGACAGGTCGCCGCGCAGGGTTCGCTGGATTTCTGGGGCGATGAATCCTACGTCGGCACGCCGGCAAAGGACTTCGCCGAGGTGTTGGGCATGACCGAGGACGAATTCTGCGGAATGGCACCGGGCTACTGTGCCGGCGGTGGCACCCAGACCGAGGTCACCACCTACGGCAAGCGCGCCGGTACACCGGCCTGGAGTGTCCTGCGCACCGGCAAGGGCGACCTGGAACTGCTCGCGGCGGGCGACGTTGCGATGAAGTCCGGGTTCGGCGTCTATACCGCCGGTACGCCCAGCTCACTCGGCGAGGGCCGTGACGCCGCGTTTGATTCACCGCGCGCGGCGGCGCCCTGGAACACCACGCTGCTGGGTGAGAACCTGGTGCCGGGCAGCTATGACGCCGCAATCGCGGGATACCAGGCCTGGTATCCCGATCATGGCGGCAACCTCCGCGTCGAAGCCGGGCGCGATATCGTCGGTGACGTCTGGACCGGGCGCGCAGAGTCCGGCACCAGCGAGCGCGACTGGGCGCTGTACTCCAGTGCCGCGGTCGGCAATTGGCTGTGGCGGCAGGGAACCGGCAGCACCACCGGCGTGGAGCCGGTGCCGACCAGCTGGTGGGTGAACTTTGGCGCCTACACCAACGTGTCCGCTGCTGCTGGCGCCTCTCCGCGGATGGTCGGCTTCACCGGCTTCGGCACATTGGGCGGCGGCAACTTGACGCTGGAGGCCGGGCGTGACGCCGGCGTGCGCGATGCGATAGGTGACGCGCTGGATTCGACGATCGCACCGCGCTCGGGTGCGATCATCGCGGCGGTGGGATCGACCGGCCGGGTCAGCGATGGCCAGCTGCACCTGACCGGCGGCGGTGACCTGCAGCTGCGTATAGGTGGCGCACTGAATCCGAATCTGCGGGCGACGTTCTCCAGCCTCAATGCCTCCAGGGCGGGACAGAATCTCGACCTCAACGGTACCTTCAGCAACCTGCGTGGCAGCCTGCTGCTCGATGCGGGCCGCATCGGTGCAATGGGTGTCACCCTGGACAGCTACGGGACGCTGGGCCAGCTGCGTGCGGCCGATCTGTTCGCCGCCGACGCCGCCCGCCCGATGGGCGGGCCGGTGCTGGTGCTGGGCGATGCGGTCGCACAGCTGCAGGCGCGGGGCGATGTCGTGCTCGGCGGCGTCGCCGATGCCGGCCGGGTTCCACTGGCCAACTACAGCACGGTGGTGCAGGACAACGGCAGCCGCGCTGCGGGCAGCACCTGGTTCTCCCTATGGACCGACGCGACCGCCGTGGATCTGTTCAGCGCCGGTGGCGACCTGGCGCCGGGCCTCGCCGGGCCGGAGAATGTGACCGGCAGCAATCTGTGGCCCGAGCAGGTTGCCCTGGCACCGGGCAGCCGGGAGGAGCTGCTGAACTACTGGCTCTATCCATCGCGCTTCAGCGCCGTTGCCGCCCAGGGTGACATCAAGCTGGACCGGATCAGTGCCGTGACGGGGACGCAGGATGTGATCCTGCTGGCGCCCTCGGCTACCGGGCGGCTGGACGTCCTGGCGGGCGGCAGCATCTTCGCCCGCAGCGGCGCGACCCAGATCACGCGCTCCGGCGCGGATGCGCGCCTGCCGGGGCCGTTCGACCCCGCATTCGTTGCCGAGCAACGCGATGCCAGCGGTAATGTGACGCGCCCGCGGCACAACCTGTCGGTCGATGGCAACATCGCCTCGCCGGAGGCATCGCTTCCGCTGTTCGCGTTCGGCCCCGGTACGCCGTTGTCCACGGTCTCCGCGGCACTGGCACCAAGCCGCTTCTACGCCGTGCAGGGCGACATCATCGGCCTGGCGACAGGCGCCCAACGCACGCTCGACGGCACCGCCTGGCAGCGCACGCAGCTGAACTGGTTCGAGGCAGCAGGCGCGGTGCAGCTGCGGGCAGGGCGGGACATCCTCGGCGTGTCGATGACCGCGTTGAACAGCGCGCCCACCGATATCACGGTGGCGGCGGCGGGACGTGACATCGTGCATCTGGACGCGACGATCGCCGGCCCCGGCAACGTCGAGATCAGTGCCGGCCGTCAGCTGCGCCAGGAGGAGGCGGGCAGCATCGTCAGCCTCGGTGGCATCGTGCAGGGTGACACCCGTCCGGGTGCCAGCATCGCGCTGACGGCCGGCAACCAGCAGATCGATTTCGCCGCCCTGCGTGCCCGCTATCTGGATCCCGCAAACCTGGCCGATCCCGCGCAATCGCTTGCGTCGCAGCCGGGCAGGGCAGTCAAGGTCTACGACCAGGAACTGAAGCAGTGGCTGCAACAACGCTTCGGCATGGCCGCCGATGGCGAGGCAGCGCTGGCTGCGTTCGATGCGTTGCCGCAGGAACAGCAGCGCATCTTCCTGCGCCAGATCTACTACACCGAGCTGCGCGAAGGCGGACGCGAGTACACCGATGCGGAAGGGCCGCGCTTCGGCTCCTATCTGCGCGGGCGCGAGGCCATCGCCACGCTGATGCCGGACAGGAATGCGGCCGGTGCGACGATCGACCGAACCGGCGATATCGTGATGTACGGTGGCTCCGGTGTGCGCACCGAGGCGGGCGGCAACATCGAACTGATGGCACCGGGAGGCCAGATCGTGGTGGGTGTACAGGGGGTGGTGCCGCCTGCCAGTGCCGGCCTCGTCACCCAGGGGCAGGGCGATATCCGCCTGTTCAGCCAGGACAGCGTGCTGCTGGGCCTGTCGCGGGTGATGACCACCTTCGGTGGCGACATCCTGGCGTGGTCGGAACAGGGCGACATCAATGCCGGTCGCGGCTCGCGCACCACGCTGTTGTACACACCGCCACGGCGCGTCTATGACACCTGGGGCAATGTGATCCTGTCGCCCCAGGCGCCGGCCAGTGGTGCGGGCATTGCCACCCTCAATCCGATCGCGGAAGTCGCGCCGGGCGATGTGGATCTGATCGCGCCGCTGGGCACCATCGATGCGGGCGAGGCGGGCATCCGTGTCTCGGGGAACATCAATCTGGCCGCGCTGCAGGTACTCAACGCGGCCAACATCCAGGTGCAGGGAGACAGCAAGGGCCTGCCGGTGCTGGCGTCGGTGAACGTCAACGCGCTGGCTTCGGCCAGCGCCGCCGCCAGCAGTGCCAGCCAGGCGGCACAGGATGTGATCCGCAAGAGCCAGGAGGATGCCCGGCGCAACCAGCCTTCGGTGATCAGCGTGCAGATCCTGGGCTTCGGCAACGCCAGCAGCAGCATCAACCCGCCGGCACGCGGCACGACCGCGGCCAGCGGCTACGACGTAGACAGTGCTTTCCAGTTTCCGCAGGCCCGCGAACCGCAGGCGCGTGGAGAGGGTGGCACACAGCGGCGATAATTGCCGGGGATGATCCACGCGGTGCGTGGAGATCCGCAATCGGGCCCGCTGCCACGGAGCGGTGGCGGCCCCCCGCCAGGACGGCACGGAGGGCAGGGAGCAGCCATCGGCGGTGAGGAGCACCCACAGGCGCCACCGGGCGCGGGACAGCGCCCGGTGGCCGGGATGGCGGACGCTGCGCCCCGGATGACGTGGGTCGACGGCGTGCAGCTGCGTTTGCGGCTAGAGTTCAAGGACGCGACGGTAGCTCAACGGACCGCGGCCATCACGCAGCCGCAGCCTCAGTTCCAGCCCGGTGGCCGGCAGCAGCACGCCCTGGCTGGGCAGCGTCGTCCAGCCGGCGCCCGGCTGCCAGGCGCGCACATCGAAGAACTGGACATCGTGCGCCACGGCCAGCCCGCGTGACTGCTCTGGTGGCGGCAACGGATAGCGATCCGATGACGGCCCGCTGGCCCGCCACAGGGTATTGCCCTGGCGCCACCAGCGCACCCGCTGCCAGCGCAGCCCGTCGTTGCCGACGCTGCGGGTGATCTCCAGCGCGAAACTGCCGTCGGCCTGCCGTTCGCTGACCAGCGCCGGCGGCAGCAGGCGCTGTGGCTGGTCAGCGGGGCGTACCGCACCATTCATCAGGGCATCGTCCGCGCGCATCTCGATGTCGCGCTGGAACTGCTGCAGCACCCGCAATGCGGCATTGGTTCCTGCATCGGCGTGGCGCAGTCGCTGGTCACTGCTGGACACGCTGTCCAGCGCACGCCAGCAGATCACGGCCAGCACGCCCATGAGGGTGATCGCGATCATCACTTCGATCAGGGTGAAGCCCTGCACGCGCCGTTTCACGGTGCAGCGGTCCATGGCAGCAGCATGCGTGCCAGCGACTGCGTTGGTGCATCCTCCGCCACCACGATGAGCTCCAGCAGCGGCTGCCCGTCGCTGCCGCTGCCCAGATGCTGCCGCACCAGGAAGCGGCTGCGACCCTGCACGCAGCGCTGCTGCACATCCGCGGGCGGTTGCGCGGCCAGCCGCAGTTCCTGCCAGCGGTCCTGTGCGCACAGCAGTGCCAGACGTCGGTCGCGCAGCCGCGACTGGTCATCGGTTGCCACTGCCACCGAGCGCATCACCGCCGCCAGCGCGACTGCCACGATGGCCAGTGCGATCAGTACCTCGATCAAGGTGAACCCCCGCCGCGGCCGCATCACTGCACGACCTGCAGCTGTCCACTGCCGTCGTCGCGAAGGCGCAGCTGTCGCCCCTGCAGCGACAGCGCCAGCTCCCACGGCACGCCGATCCATTCCGGACTCAGTTCGATGGCTGCCGCCGGCTGTACGGCGATGCCCGGGCTCTGCCACCGCTGGGGGCGCAGCAGGTCGTCGCGCTGCACGTCGGTCCAGCGGTCGCCCTCGCGTCGGCTGAAGCGGTAGCCCTCGGCATCCGCCTGCCAGCGGAGGCTGCGGCCATCGATGCGGGCCTCATCGCGTGCCACCTGCAGGCGTTGCGCCAATCGCTCGCCTTCCTGACGGAGCTGGCGCGCAGGATCCAGCAGTGTGCCCAGGCCCAGGCCGATGGCCGTTGTACAGATGCCGATGATGACCAGCACCACCATCAGTTCCAGCAGGGTGAAGCCGCGCGGGATGCGCCGCATCGACATCGCCTCCTGTGCTTGCCGATCGCGGACAGGGTAGCGGCGGATGATGAAACAAAAGCGTCAGCGGCGACTGCTAGCGTGGTGGCCGTCAATGTCGACGAAGGTGCGGAACATGGACGGCAGGCGCTGGGATCGCAATCACCTGCTGACACTGCTGGCGGCGACGCTGCTGTTGGCCGTGATGGCCTACTGGGGCATTGCCCTGTTCGCTGCAGGACCACCCGCGGCGGCCAGCGCGGTAAGGCCGTCGACACCGGCCCGGCCACCGTTCGACGCTGCGGCCAGCGCTCCGCTGGTGCGGCTGCTGTCACCGGGTGCGATCCACACCGAGGTAGTGGTACTGGGTGTGATGGCCAGCGCGCACGCACCGCTGGCACTGCTGTCGGTCGATGGTGGCGCTGTCGATGCCTATGTGCCGGGGCAGCGCCTGGGACCGTCCACGGTACTGGCCGGCATCGGCGCAGAGACCATCGAACTGCAGCAGGCGGGGCGGTCGCGCAGCCTGCCGGTGCCCGCGCTGCCGCCCGTTCCTGCCGACGGCATCGTGCCTGCCGCTGCGGGGCGGCACTGAGGCGCGATCAGCGAGAGGGGCGCTGCGGTGTCACCGAGCGGCCAAAGGCGTCGCCCATCCGTTGCCGGGTGCCTTCCAGGTTGTACTGCATGAGCTGGTTGCCGGGCTGCCGCATCAGCCGCTCCGACTCGGACAGGCGCGGTGATCGTGCACGCGGCGGTGCCGGTGCGAGCCTGCGCTGCAGACATTCCCAGGCCGGAATGCGCTCTCCGTTGACCTGCACGTCGATGCAGGGCGGTGTGTCCGCGCGCGTTGCGCGGTCATCGGCGTGCGCAATCGGCATCGCGATGGACGCGAGCAACGCCACGGCAGGCCAGCGCCATGCAGTCAGAATCATGTTCATCTCCTATCTCCCGCCACCCCATGTCGGCTGCTTCATGGACGGGTGGCGGGCGCAGTGTCCGCCTGCGCGCATTCCGCCGCCGTCAACAGATGACAGTGCTGTCACAAAACTGTTGGCGGCTTTGACGCGCCCTGCACGTCCTGTGGGTAGACCCACGCGCCGCTCCCTGGCCACTTCCTTCGATACGACGCGATGCCTTCAATGACGCCTGTTCCGTGCCGAGCTGTCCGACTCCCGCTGCGCCTGCGTCCGCGGGCACTCGCGCTGGCCGTGGCGTCCCTGCCATTGCCGCTGCTCGCGCAGGATGCCACGCCGGCGGCCAGGGTGAACATCAACGAGTACATCGTGCGCGGCAACACCGTACTTGATCCGCGTCTGATCGAGCGCGCCGTTGAGCCCTATCTCGGCCCGGGCAGGACGTTGGCCGACGTCGAGCAGGCGCGCGATGCAGTCAGCGCGCTGTACCAGCAGGCGGGATACCAGTCGGTGTACGTGGAACTGCCCGAGCAGCAGGTCAGTGCCGGCGTGGTGCTGCTGAAGGTGCAGCAGACGCCGATCGGCGAACTGCGCGTGGTCGGTGCGGCGCCTGCTGCGGCGGCGCGGATCCGCGCACGGGTACCGGCGCTGGCCGAGGGCCAGGTGCCGGATTTCGACCGGGCGCAGAAGGAACTGACCGCGCTCAACGAAGGCGGTCGCCGCCAGGTGATGCCGCTGGTCCGTGAGGGAAAGACGCCCGGCACGATGGACGTGGACCTGCAGGTGGAAGAAAAGTCGCCCTGGCGAGCGAGCGCCGCACTCAACAATGACCGCAGTGCCGACACCGAGAAACTGCGCCTGAGTGCCTCGCTGGCGCATGACAACCTGTGGGGACGCGGGCACAGCGCCAGTCTCGGCGTGTTCCTCGCTCCGCAAGATACCGATCAGGCCAAGGTGTTCTCGGCGTCGTACACGCTGCCGTTTGAAGGCAGCCCCTGGAGCCTGGAGGCATCGGGCTATACCTCCGACAGCCGCGTGCTCAATGCCGGCGGCCAGGGGGGCGCGGGAACCGGCACCAACGTGATCGGCAATGGTCATTCGATCGGCCTCAAGCTCAATTACCGCCTGCCCGGCAGCACTGCATGGTGGCGGCAGCTCAGCCTCGGCGTCGACTTCAAGGACACCGAGGAGGACACCTGGATGGGCAGCGACAACCTGAAGACTCCCCTGAAGTACGCACCGCTCACGCTGGCATTCGTGGGTGTGCGCCAGGGCGAACAGGACCAGCTGAGCATCAGCACGCAGCTGGTGGCCGGAACCCGCCGCCTGTTCGGCTATGGCAGCAATGGGTACGACTTCAGCCAGAAGCGGGCGTGGGCCGATCCCAGCTTCGTCGCACTCAAGGCCGATGTGTCGAATACGCATACCTTCGGCAGCGATTGGCAATGGTATGCACGCGGGGCCCTGCAGGTGACCGATGCGCCACTGGTCTCGGCCGAGCAGTTCGCCGCCGGTGGCATGTACACCGTGCGCGGCTACCTGTCGGCCGAGGCGATCGGTGACTACGGCGGTGTGGCGAACCTGGAATGGCGCACCCCGGCATGGCCGCTGTGGAGCGGCAGCCAGCTTCGCGTGTACAGCTTTGCCGACGCGGCCTACCTGCGCCTGCGGCGGCCGCTGCCTGAACAGCGCGACCAGTACAACCTGGCCTCGGTCGGGCTCGGCGCGCAGCTGCGCCTGGGAGATCACCTGCAGTTGCGCCTGGACTATGCGTGGCCCTATGCCGATGGGCCGGTGACCCGCAAGGACGACCCGCGGCTGCATTTCAACATCAGCACCAGTTACTGACCCTTCCCTTGAACATGCGTTCTCCGGAGACCCCTCGCATGGACCGTTTGCTTTCCCGGATGTTGCTGCTGCTGGCCGCGCTGATCGCGCTGCCCGCCGCTGCGGCCGATGCCAGCTGGTGGCAGGCCGAATGGAAATACCGCAAGCCGATCACGATCGACGCAGGCCCGCAGGGTGCCGGTCTGGCAGGCGACCCCGGTCGAACCCCGCTGCTGCTGCGCCTGCATACGGGCAACTTCGGTTTCGACGGCACCCAGGATGCCGGCAGCGATCTGCGTTTCGTGTCGGCGGACGGGCGCACCGTGCTGGCGCACCAGATCGAACAGTTCGACCCGGCGCTGGGGCTGGCCCTGGTGTGGGTGGATGTGCCGGCCGTCAGCGCCGCCGCACCTCAGACGATCTGGATGTACTACGGTAACGACAAGGCGCCGGCCAGTGGGAATGGACAGCAGGTATTCGATCCGGACTACACGCTGGTCTACCACTTCGCCGACGCCAATGCCCCGGCGCGTGACACCACGGCCTACGGCAACAACGCGGGCGCAGTGGTGCCGGCCGCCGAAGGCGCGGTGATCGGTCGCGGCGTGCAGTTCGCCGGCACTGCGCTGCCGCTGCCAGCCAGTGCTTCGCTGGCGCAGGAGGCCGGCGCGCCATTGACCGTGTCCGCGTGGATCAAGCCGGGCGCACAGAATGCCGCGCAGGCCATCTATGCCCGTCGCGATGGCAGCGCCGAACTGCTGCTGGGCATCGACAACCGGGTGCCGTTCGTGCAGCTCAATGGCCAGCGCAGCACGCCTGCGCAGCCGATTCCGGAGGGACAGTGGGCGCATCTGGCGCTGACGGCGGAGAAGGGGTCGCTGCAGCTGTATCTCAATGGCCACGTGGTGGCGCAGCTCAGCGGCGAACTTCCGGCCATGTCCACCGCAGCGGTGGTGGGTGCTGACGCGCCGGGTGCCGAGCAGCCGCTGGCCAGCTTCGACGGTGCGCTGGATGAACTGCGGATTTCTCGCGTTGCGCGTCCGGCGGCACTGCTGCTGGCCGATGCCACCGCGCAGGGCGCTGACTCACGCCTGATCAGCTATGGCGCCGATGAGCAGTCCACGGGCCAGAGTCACTTCGGCTTCATCCTGAAGGCGATGCCGTTCGACGCCTGGGTGGTGGTGGCCATCCTCGGCCTGATGA
Organism: Stenotrophomonas sp. RS-48; assembly: GCF_030053245.1. Taxonomy (NCBI): domain Bacteria; kingdom Pseudomonadati; phylum Pseudomonadota; class Gammaproteobacteria; order Lysobacterales; family Lysobacteraceae; genus Stenotrophomonas; species Stenotrophomonas sp. RS-48. Next base: position 5,715 of record NZ_JASGBV010000048.1, on the reverse strand, counting down.
TGCTGATGTCGTGGGCCATCATGATCGCCAAGAGCCGTCACTTCGGCCGCACCGGCAAGGCCAATGCGGTGTTCACTGATGCTTTCGGCAAGCTGGCCGGCGTGCCGCTGCGCACGCTCTCGGACATGGACCGGCAGGGCCAGGCACCGGCGGCCATGCGCGACGGTTCGCTGTGGCGCATCTATCAGGTGGCCATCGATGAGATGCAGCAACGCCACCAGCGCGACGGCAACGGCGGCTATCTGAGCGCGGCGACCATCGCGGCGATCCGCGCATCGATGGATGCGGTGATGGTGCGCGAGCAGGAGGCGATGTCGCGTCGCATGAACTGGCTGTCCACCACCATCGAAGGCGCGCCCTATGTGGGCCTGTTCGGTACGGTGATCGGCATCATGCTGGTGTTCGTGGTCGCGGCGATGGCCGGTGCGGTGGACATCAACTCGGTCGCGCCGGGCATGGCGGCGGCCTTGCTGTGTACGGCCGCCGGCCTCGGCGTCGCGATCCCGGCACTGTTCGGCTACAACTGGCTGGGCGCACGCGCCGAGGCCATCGGTGCCGACATGGCCGTGTTCATCGACGAATTCGCCGCCCGCCTGGCTGAAGAGCAGGACGGGCGCGGCCCGGCCCCGGTGCAGGGCTGAGGAGCGCGTCATGGCCCAGAAGGCGAAGTTCGGCATCAAGAAGCGCGAGAAGGGCATCAACGTGACGCCCTTCGTCGATGTGCTGCTGGTGGTGCTGGTGATCTTCATCCTCACCAGCAACGCCTCCATTCCCGGCATCGAGGTCAACCTGCCGAAGGCCAGCAACAGTGTGGCGCTGGAGAAGCCCAAGACCAAGGCGATCACCATCGATCCCAGCGGCCAGGTGTTCCTTGACGCCTACCCGGTGACGATGGCCGAGCTGGAGGACCGCCTGAGGACAGAGCGCGCGACCTCGCCGGACTTCCCGGTAATCGTGCGTGGCGACGCCCAGGTGCAGTACGCGCGCGTGGTCGAGGTGCTGGATCTGCTGCGGCGGCTGGAACTGGCCCAGGTTGGCCTGGTCACCGGCAAGGCACAGGGCTGAGGCATGACCGGCCCTCATTCCCCACGGCCGGAGCCCGGCATGCGTGACCGCCCGCTGCTGGTGACCGTCGCACTGGTGCTGGCGGTGCTGCTGGTAGTGGGCGCCGTGCTGTGGTGGCTGCTGTTCAAGGACACGGCCAGCACCCGCCGCCCCGTGGTGCAGCCGCCGATGCTGGCGTTGCCACCCCCGCCGCCACCCCCACCGCCGCCGCCTGAGAAGCCCCCCGAATCGGAGACCCCGCCGGAGGAGACCCTGCCCGAGCCCGAGCCGCTGGATCAGCCGACCCCGGCCGAGGAGCCGACGCCGACGCCGGACAACGCCGACCCGGTGACCATGAACGCCGACGCGCAGGCGGGCGGTGACAACTTCGGCATCCAGGCGGGCAGTGGCGGCGGCGCGTCCGGTACCGGTCGCGGTGGTGCCGGCAATGCCACCTATGGCCGCTATCTGGGTTACCTGATGCAGCAGGCGATTGCGCGCGATGCGCGGGTCAAGCGCCTGGCCTTCCAGTTGCAGGTGAACGTGTGGCTGGCGCCGGATGGGCGCCTGGAGAAAGTCGAGCTGGTGCGCGGCAGCGGCAATGAAGAGGCCGACGCCGCCGTGCTCGACGCGCTGCGCCAGATCGGCCGGGTGGACCAGCCGCCGCCACCTTCACTGGACTTCCCCGCGCGCGTGCTTGTGCAGGGCCGCAGGCCGGGGGCGTGAACCGTGATTTCCCCGATTTCCCTTCTTCCGATGAGAACCGTGATGAACAACCACGACCGCGCTCGAACCGACTCCCGCCCGTCGCGGCCGGCCCGACGGGCGCTGCTGTGCTGCGCTGTGCTGCTCAGCCTGGCGGCGCCGGCCGGTGCAATGGCTGCTGAGACCACCATGATCAAGCTGATCAAAGGCCTGATGGCCAGTGGCGCGCTCAAGCCCGAGGACGGCCAGGCGCTGCTGGTGCAGGCCGAAGCCGAGGCAGCAGCAGCCCAGCGCGGTGCTGCCGGTGCTGCATCGGCCAGCAGTGGAGGCATCGCGCTTGAGGCGGGCGATGTGCGTGTGCCCTATGTGCCGCAGAGTGTCCGTGATGGCATCCGCGACGAAGTGCGCCAGGACGTAATGGCGCAGGCGAAGGCGGAGGGCTGGGCGGCGCCGAATGAGGTCGCCGAATGGACACAGCGCATCAAGGTGACCGGGGACGTGCGTGTGCGCAGCGAGTCGCGCTTCTATGGCGATGACAACAGCGGCATCGTCAGCAACTGGGCCGCGGTCAATGCGGGCAGTGGATTCGACACCAACACCAATACCAACCTGCAGCTGCCGCCCTTGCTCAACACCCGACAGGACCGCCGTAACCTGTGGCGCATCCGCGCCCGCCTGGGGGTCGAGGCCATGATCGGCGATCACACCACCGCTGGCATCCGCCTGGCCAGCGGCAGCAGCAATGGCCCGGTGTCCACCACCGAGCAGCTGGGGGGCGGCCTGAGCAAGAAGGACGTGTGGCTCGACCAGGCATGGCTGGCCTACAGTCCGGCTGACTGGGTGACCGTGCGTGGTGGCCGTTTCGGCAATCCGTTCTGGAGCAGCGACACCCTGTTCTCCAACGATCTGAATTTCGATGGACTTGCCGCCAACCTGAAGTACGGGTTCGGCGACGGCGATCTGGACCTGTTCGGCACCCTTGCCGTGGCGCCGCTGGAGTACACCTCGGACAGCCTGCAGAGCCGCAGCGGAGAGAAGTCGCCGAACGAGAACAAATGGCTGTCCGGCGCGCAGGCTGGCGTGAACTGGCGCTTCAACGACGACAACGCACTGCGGGCCGCACTGGGCTACTACGACTTCAAGAACATCAGCGGTCGGCTGTCCTCGCCCTGTGCCCTGTACTCCGGCGCCGTCGGCTGCGACACCGACTGGTCGCGCCCGGCGTTCATGCAGAAGGGCAACACCCTGATGCTGATCCGCGACATCGCGCTCAATCCGATGGATCCGGCCGGCACGCCGACGCCGCAGTATGTCGGCCTGGCGTCCGCCTTCCGCCTGGCCACGCTGAACCTGCGTTGGGATACCCGGCTGGCGCAGGACATCGGACTGCGCCTGGAAGGCGACTTCATCCGCAACCTGGCGTACGACACGCAGGCGATGTTCCGCCGCGCCAACAACGGCATCGTCAACAATTTCGGTGCGGGTGACGCTCCCGGCATCGATACGTTCCGCAGCGGCGACACCGCGTGGATGCTGCAGGCAACGTTCGGCGCCACCGACCTGAAGGAGAAGGGGCAGTGGCAGGCACTGCTGGGCTACAAGCGGATCGAGGCCGATGCGCTGCCGGATGCCTACAACGATCCGAACTTCCATCTGGGTGGCACCAACGCGCGCGGCTATTACGTGGGTGGTGCCTATGCGTTGGACGCGCGCAGCTGGATCAGCGGCAAGTGGATGGCTGCCAAGGCGGTGTCGGGCCCGCCGCTGGCGATCGATGTGTTCCAGCTGGAGTTCAACACCGGCTTCTGAGCCGCCAGCGATGACGGGCCGGCACGAAACGTGGCGGGGGTGCAGCGATGCGCCCGTCTAGGGAAAGGAGACCACGCGTGGCAACAAGGAGGAGTGTGATGAGCCGTCGCAAGCTGTTCGAAAATCCCGGGACGTCCAGCCAGATGCTGGGCATCGGTCCGGCCTATGTCTCGGTGGAGGGCCTGCGCCAGCACCTGGCCGAGTTCCTGCTGTACGCCGGCCGCCCGGTGGTGATCATGCGCGGGCGCAGCGAGGTGGGCTATTTCCTGCCGTCCCGCTGCTGGCGCCAGCGTGACGACGATCCGCTGGCGGCCGCCGCGGCCAACCAGATGCTGGATGCCGCGGGTTTCCAGGCCGAGGACATCCAGCAGGTGGAGCGGGAGTTCAACGCGATGCGCCGGCGCACCGTGCTGCACCCGCGCCGTTAGCGCCTTCCGGGAGCGGCGTTCTGGCCGCGTTCGCTGGTGATGCGCGCCCCTTCGCGCATAACCAGGGTGACCGGGGTCTTCTCGACCACCTCCAGCAGGCGCTGCCACTGGGCATCGTCCAGCGCGGCGCTGGCATGCAGTATGCGGTGCACATGGAAACGACCATCAGGATCGCGCTCCGAACGCAGTTCGGCGTGGAACTCGCCCAGCTCCCAGCCCTTGCGCTGGGCGTACATGCGCAGGGTGATGGCGGTGCAGGCGGCCAGTGAGGCCAGGTACAGATCGAACGGGGCGAATCCCTTGCCCTGGCCGCCCAGCGAGGCCGGCTCGTCGGCGTTGACATCGAAGGTGCCGTTGCTGATGTGGTGCAGGTAGTTGTCAGCCATCGAGACAATGCGTGCGTAGGCCATGGGCTTCTCCTGTGCGGGGGATGTGGGGCCGGATCAGGCGCGGTGCCGCGCGGCCATCACCGGTGATGATCGGGTGGCAGGGCTATCGTGACAATGGGACTGACGATCCCGGGAGTGGCGGGTGCCGTGGTGCGGGCTGGGCGTGATGGGGTGCCGCGCCCTACAATCACGTCCCGGACCGTCGCCATCACGCCCATCATTCCCCGGTCCGGCCTGGCACCTATGTCTCCCAATGCCCTGGCGCTGGTCGAGCTGTTGATCCGCGAGCGCCGTGCGTTGTCACGCTTCATCGCGCGCTACCTGGACCCGGCCAGCACCGAGGACACCCTGCAGAACCTGTACCTGAAGGCCAGCAGCGTGCCCGGCGATCCGCCGATCCTTGAACCGCGCGGTTACCTGTACCGCATGGCGTACCATCACGCCCTCAACCGCAGCCAGGCCGACGCACGCGAACGGCGGGCGATGGCCGAGTACGCGTGCGAGGTCGGCGATGCCGTTGGTGGTGAGCAACAGGCGCTGGACCAGGCGCAGCTGCGCGAGATCACCCGGACCATCCTTGCGCTGCCGCCGCAGGTGCGGGAGTGTTTCGTGCTCAACCGCTACCTGGGCCTGAGCGAGCGTGAGATCGCCGCCCGTCTGGGCATTTCCAAGAGCCTGGTCGGCAAGCATGTGCTGCGCGCGGCAATGCTGATCCAGCAGCACCAGCAGGGCGCACGCCGATGACCCGCAATTACCGTGGGCAGAGGCCGCCCGCCCTTGTCACAACAGTCACGCGCACCAGTTCGTGGTGCGACAGGCTACGACCATGACCACGTCCGAACCCTCGCCGCGACAGGCCAGGCATGCGTTGCGCTGGGTGATCCGGTGCAGTGCAGGCCCGTTGCCGGACCGGCAGCAGCGGGCCCTGCAGCGATGGCTGCAGGCCGATCCGCGCCATGCCTTGGCCTGGCGCCGTCAGCAGGCATTCTGGGACGGCCTGGACGAGGCTGGGCCGGAGGTGCTGGCCGCACTGCCGGCACTGACCTCCGATCGCCAGGGCCTGCGCCCGATCGCCCCGCGCAGGCGCCTGTCCTGGTGGTGGGCCAGCGTGGCCGCGGTGGTGCTGGCGGTCCCAGCCCTCCCCGGGGTCGCATTGTGGGCGCGCAGCGATCTGCGTAGCGGCGATGCACCCCGTGTGGTGCAACTGGAGGATGGCAGCACGATCGTGCTGGATGCCCGCACCGCGCTGGCCGTCGCATTCGATGGGGATCAGCGGCAACTGCGGCTGCTGCGCGGCCAGGCGTGGTTCCGGGTCGCGCATGAAGCGCGGCCGTTCCGGG